>DATGCB010000432.1:0-4740 GCA_035312365.1 Eudoraea sp.
TTTAGAACAGGTGGAAACGGAGGATGTGAGGATTGAAAAGCGGATGGTACTGGCTCCCAGCCTGGAAATTCGAAAATCCTCTTCCAAATTAGTCCAGGTCTTAAAGTGATGCCCGCCTGCACCACGGAATAAAATCATTGCAATGCTGCGACGAGGCCCGGATGAACTTACGTTGCTTTGATCCCGGATTTTAGCGCTTTCCTGAAATTAGCGAAGCCCACCTGGATGCCATCTTTATCAATATGTTGCAAAGCCATTGCTATAGCCTCCTTCAATGCCGGCACGCTCGTAAGATCTTCCCCCCAATATCTTTTTTCCAGCAATACTTGTTCGGCCACGACGGAATAGCTCCCGGACTTCCAAATCCGGGCCATTTCGGATACAATATCGGTATCGTCATTCACCGGCAGCTCTTTACCCTGCCAATTCCCTTTGTAAAAACGGATCAGGCAGGCAAACGCGAAAACCAAATGGGCAGGAAGGCTGTTTTCGCGATTGATAAATTCCAGAAGACTGGGCAGTACGCGCACCTTAAATTTGGAGATGGAATTCAATGCAATGCTCGACCATTGATGTTTGATAAAAGGATTTCTGAAACGATCCAGGACCGCTTCGGCAAACCCCCTGACTTCTTCCCTTTCCATGTCCAGTGTTGGGATGATCTCATCAAAAACTACAGAACGGATAAAAGGTCCCGTGAAATCATCATTCACACTTTCTTTTACCGTCTGGTTTCCATAAAGGATAGCAAAGGCAACCATGGCAGTATGTGCTCCGTTCAGGATACGAACCTTTCGGGTTCTGAAAGGTTGCATGTCAGCTACTATCTTTACATCCAGGTCTGTCTTGTGAAAGGGTAATTTTTCTTTCAGGCTGGCATCTCCTTCAATGACCCAAAGGAAAAATGATTCGGCACTGACAATGAGGTTGTCCGTGTATTCGATCTGATTGATGTAGTCCTCTATCTGGTCCCTCGGATAACCGGGAACAATCCGGTCAACCAGGGTATTGTGGAAGGAGCAGGCATTCAAAATCCAATTTTTGAAATCCTGTGATAAATTCCATTGCGCTACATAATCCAGGATGATCTGTTTTAGCGTATCCGAATTATAATTGATCAGTTCACAGGGAATAATGGTAAGTCCCTTGTCTTCTGCACCCCCAAAATGGGTGAAGCGCTCATACAGCAATTGCGCAAGCTTGGCCGGAAAGGAGGAAGGGGGTTTCATGTCAATCGTATCCGATGCCACATAGGTAATACCCGCTTCTGTGGTATTTGAAACAACGAACGCAAGGTCTTCTTCCCTCGCCAGTGCCAAATACCGGTCAAAGTGGACGTAGGGATCTATACTTTGAACGATGTTGGTGATAAGTACTTTTTCTTCCACTTCTTTACCGTTCCTGATCCCCTTTGTGAACAGGGTGTATAACCCGTCCTGTTCGTTAAGCATGGCCACCATCCCCCTGGAAATGGGTTGGACTACCGCAATACCTCCATTGAACTCCGCCTTCTGGTTCAAACTTTGAAAGGCTGGTTCCACAAACGCCCGCAAAAAATTACCTTCCCCGAATTGAACTACTTTAATCGGTAAGCCGTCTATAACTTCTGTATTTTTTCTGTTTAACTTTTTCATATTTGCGTATCAAAACGGTGACCTGGTATTACAGGTCGAATAAGCTTGGCAACCACAAACTCAGTTGTGGAAAATAGGTGACCAGGAACAGGGCTATCAACATAGCAATAAACAGGGGTAAAAGAGGCTTGAACACTTTCTCTATGGTGGTCTTTGCTATCCCGACGCCCACAAAGAGCACGGAACCCACCGGGGGTGTGCACAGACCAATACAAAGGTTTAAGACCATGATGATCCCAAAATGAACCGGGTCCAGTCCTAATTTGGTCACTACCGGTAAAAAGATGGGCGTAAAAATAAGGACGGCCGGGGTCATGTCCATAAAGATACCAACGAATAATAACAATAGATTGATGATCAAAAGGATGACGATCTTATTTTCGCTCAAGCTTAACAGCCCGGAGCTGATATCCTGCGGAATGTTCTCATAGGACAGGGCCCAGGACATGCACATGGAGGCGCCGATCAGCAGCATGACGATGGCCGTGGTAGCGGAAGAGTCCAATAAAATTTGCGGTAGTTTAGGAAATGATATTTCCCTGTATATGAAACCGAGAATTAAACTGTATAACACCGCAATAGCAGAGGCTTCCGTAGCGGTAAAGATCCCTGTGACGATTCCCCCGATCACCACAACCAGCATAAAAAGACTGGGCAAAGCATCGACAAAGGTTTTGAATACCTGCTTAAGGTTACTTCTTCTGCCTATTTTATATTTTTTCTTTTTCGCCCAAACCATGGCTACGATCATCAGGAACAGCCCTGTCATGATGCCTGGTATATAACCTGCCAGGAACAAAGCTGCAATGGATGCCCCGCCACTGGCCAGGGAATAAACGATCAATACGTTGCTGGGTGGAATGACCAGTCCGGTGGTAGCCGATGTAATGTTCACTGCCGCTCCGAATTCCTTGGAATACCCCTCTTTTTCCATTTCCGGGCCCAGAATACTTCCCATAGCAGAGGCAGATGCCATGGCCGATCCTGCAATGGCACCCATTAGCATGGCGGCAATTACGTTGATCAGGGCAAGGCCACCCGGAAGGGCTCCCACCAACGTCTTTGCAAAGGCAATCAATCTATGTGCAATACCCCCTTTGTTCATCAGTTCGCCGGAAAGAATAAAAAATGGGATGGCAAGGAGTGCAAAACTATCCAGCCCCGTCGCCATGCGCTGGGAAACCGTGGTGAAAGCCGGCATGACCGGGATACTGACCAACATCGTCAGCAAGGAGGAAATGGCAATACTCCAGGCCACCGGAGTCCCGATTGCCAGGAGGGCGATAAAACTGATCACCAATACTAATATGGGTATTTGTTCCATCATGGCACGGGGCTTAAAAGATCCGATATTTTGAAGTACATAATCAGGAGCCCGCTGATCGGCAGGATGATATACACCAATGCCAGCGGAATTTGTAAAGCAGGTGACTGCTGCCCCAGGATGTAGGAGATGTACACCAAACGCGATCCCCCGACCACAAAGGCACAGAACACAAATAAAATGACCAGAATACGAACGATTACCCTTAACCTCCTTCGTGTTTTGGCATTGGAGCGGGCAGGCACGATATCTATGGCCACGTGTAAATTTCTCCCTGAAACGTAGGCCGCCCCAAGGACGCCTATCCATATCATCAGGTACCGCGCCAGTTCATCCGTAAAGGAGCTTGGATCCCCGGTCACATACCTGGTAAACACCTGCCAAAGTACATTGATGACCATGACTGACATGATGAAGACCAGCGTTTTGCCCAAAAGTACATCGATCTTTTTCCGCGTTCTCATATTACTGGATTTGCTGTATTTCTTTGATCAGGCCATAAACTTCCGGGTCATCCCTATAGCTTTCATAAACCGCTTCCACCTTTTCCGCAAATTGGGACTTATCAGGCCTGAATATTTCCACGCCTGCCTTTTGCACCTCCCTGAGGGCCTCTTCTTCCGCTTCTGCCCAAAGGATCCGTTGATATTTTACCGATTCCTGTACGGCTTCACTTAACCATTGTTTTTCCTGTTCATTGAGTTTATTCCAGATGTAGGTCCCAACCAGCAAAACATCGGGCAATACGGTATGTTCATCCAAAGAATAGTATTTACATACTTCATAGTGACGTGACAAGTAAAAACTCGGAGGGTTATTTTCGGCACCATCCACTACGCCCTGTTGCAGGGAAGTATAGAGTTCTCCCCATGAAATAGGCGTAGGTGACCCTCCCAGTGCCTTGACCATATTTACGGCGGTAGCACTCTCCATGACCCTGATTTTTTGACCTTCAAGATCGGAAGGTTGCAGGACCGGTTTGTTCATCGTATAAAAACTGCGGCTGCCTGCATCGTAATAACCCAATCCCTTCAGCCAATATTTTTCTCCTTCATTTAAAAGTGATTGTCCTATAGGACCGTCGAGTACGCGAAAAGAATGCTCCCGGTCACGGAAAAGAAAGGGCATCCCCAAAACTTTCATCTTTGGTGCAAAGTTCTCCAGTACCCCTACGGAAACTTTCGTCATATCTAAACTACCGATTTGCAATAGCTCCAGACATTCGCGTTCCGTGCCCAATTGCTGGCTGGGATATATCTCCAACCGGAGCTTGCCATCCGACCTCTCCAAAAGATCCTCCCCCATTTTTACCATTGCTTTGTGCACAGAATGGCTTACATCCAAACCATGTCCCAACCTCAGGGTTCTGCCCGCATTTCTTACGGTACAGCCAACAAGCAAAACCAGGGAAAAGATTACCGAAAAATTTCTCACGACCTGCATACTCTATTCTTTTCTGATTTTTTTAATGAGTCCCAGGGCATCCTGAACATGCTTTTTTAAAAGGTCAAAATCTTTGTTTGCTAGGATCTCCCTGCTGATCAACTGGGATCCCATCCCTACACAGGTCACCCCGGCATCGAACCAGCCTTTTAAATTGCTTTCCTCGGTACTGACACCTCCTGTGGGCATAATACTTGTCCAGGGCTGAGGCCCTTTGATCGCTTTGACAAAACCAGGCCCATAGGTGGATCCGGGAAACAGTTTTATGATCTCACAACCCAGTTCCTCCGCCCTGTTGATCTCTGTCAGCGAACCACATCCTGGGGACCATAGTACCTT
>DATGCB010000433.1:0-5663 GCA_035312365.1 Eudoraea sp.
TGAGTTTGGAAAAATCAAGGATGTCGTTCACCAGGTGGGAGAGCCGTTTTCCACTGTTGGCGATCATCTCTAGATTTTCAATAGCTTTGGGCGGAAGATTGCCGGCGGCACCGTCCTTTAGCGATTCAGTAAGGCCAATGATCCCATTCAGCGGAGTTCGCAGTTCGTGGGAGGTGTTGGCAAGGAATTGATCTTTTAATTGATCTACCTGCCTTAATCTGTTAACAACATTGCGTTCCTGTACCAATTTTTTGCTCTTTTGCCTGGAACGCCAATATATAGCACCGATTATGAGGAATCCAAGTCCTCCGAAAATGACCAGATTCAGCAGGTTTTGTTGTCTGTTCAAATCCTTTTCAAACTGCAATTCCTGCTCCGCTTTCTGTTTGTGAAAAGCAATACTATCAGCGAGCTGCTGTTTTTCAAATTGGTACTGCATTTCCTGTTGGGTAATCTCACGGGTTTTTTGCTGACTGAAAATCGAATCTCTGACGATGGCAGCTTGCTTGAAATAATCAAGGGATCTGGTCATATTTCCAAGGCCTTCCCAGGCAGAACTCAGGCATTCGCAGGCTTCTTTTTGCAGCAGATAGGCTCCCATTTGTTGTGCCAGATCCAGACTTTTCCTGCAGTCATTTTTAGCGGCGAGGTAGTTTCCGAATCCCAATTGGGTTTGGCCCCTGTACAGATAGGCAGGGGCCAGGCCATCCATGTCGGAGATCTCTGTTTTTACGGATATCGCATCGTTGATAATTTCGAGGGCCTTTTTGAAATTCTTTTGCCTATTGTATTCATCTGCCATATTGCTATAGGCTCTGGTAAGCGCTTTTTTGTCACCGACTTCCTCTGCCAGGGCAGCACTTTTCGATAAGTTTTCAATTGCAAGATCGTGATTTCCTAAGTTGCTGTGGACCAATCCAATATTGTTATAGGTATGCGATAACGCAAACTTATTTCCCAGCTCTTCTTTGATTTTTAGGCTATAATTGTAGTATTCCAGGGCTTTTTGATCATTCTTTAAGTCTATATAAACGTTTCCAAGATTGTTCGTAACTCTGGACAACCCCGGCTTATCTCCAAGTTCCTCAGACAGTTTTAAGCCGGCCAGCAGGTT
The DNA here is from genome assembly GCA_035312365.1 of Eudoraea sp. Classification (GTDB taxonomy): domain Bacteria; phylum Bacteroidota; class Bacteroidia; order Flavobacteriales; family Flavobacteriaceae; genus JAFMPW01. Next base: position 1,115 of record DATGCB010000433.1, read on the forward strand.
TTTAAGGGACTCGGTGTAATTACCAAGCTCATAATAAACTGTGCCTATATTGCTGAAAGTTGTTGCTAATGCTTTTTTGTCTTTTAACTGTTCATTTAGGGCATGGCTTTTTTGAAAGGACAGCAGGGCTTCCTTGAAATTACCCTGAATGGCGTAACTATTTCCAATAAGTTTATGCGCTGTAGCCTCCCATTTTCTATTATTCTTTGTCTGAGCGAATTGAAGCAGTTTTACGCCTAAAGCCCTTGCTGTATCCAGATTTTCCCTGAATTGCATCATTAGCAGGCTATGACCCGCCTCATAGCGAACCGAATCGGGTTGTACCGGATCGTTCCAAATAGTGGTTAAGCTATCAATTTTCCCGGACTGGCCATAAACACAATTGCACAGCAATATGACCCAAAGAAGTATGGATAAAAATCTACTCATTTCAGTAAGGGGAGCGTTCGGTCAACAGGTTACTCCTATATTTAAATGTAGCGCTAAAAGGTCAAACCACAAAAAGACCGGTATTGCCATGGGCTAAAAGCCGAAGCTTTAAGGGATTAAACGGATGTTATCTAAGCTCGAATCTGCACTGCCATGTTTCTTGCTCAGAAGCCAGGAATTCACGAATACAATCAAAAACTTCTGGAATACTGGCCGTGTATATGTCGTTTGAAGTGCCTCATTAACCCGAAAACCAGGGGAACCATGATACTACACGGGGAGTAGTCCATTTTAGTATTATTTTTCACTCATGGTATTTACCACATCCCCGTCTTTTGGGGCACCTGCTATGGTATATTCCGCCGATTTGGTCACAAAATATTTGGCTACCAGATCTTTCGGGTTTTTATTCAAGACTTTGTCAAAAGAGGCCATGGCCTTTGGAAATTCATGGGCAATAAAGAATTTAATCCCCTTTTCAAACTCGGATAGCGTTTTCTTTTTTAAGAGGACGATGTTTTCAGGGTCCCCATCGAAGCATTCGTAGATCCCTATGACATTGTCTTTTCCTTTGGCTTTTACCTTTCCCAGGTATCTGAGTCCAAAACCTTCCCTGTTTTGGATGGTATTTAAGCTTTCTTCGCTGATAATAATGTTAGCCCCGTAATACTTGGTAACCCCTTCCATACGGGATGCGGTATTGACGGTATCCGCGATGATGGCGGTATCATTTCGCTTAATATCACCAATGATCCCCATCACCAGCGACCCGGTGTGCAGGCCGATACCGATGGAAATTGGCACGTTTCCCTCCCTGGTCCTTCGGATATTGTATTTCTGAATGGCTTTTTGCATATCTATTGCGGCCTGCAGGGCGTGTTCGGCCTTATGGGGGAAGAGCGCCATAATGCCATCGCCGAGGTATTGATTTACAAAGCCCTGATTGTTTTGTATCAGGGGTCCCATTTTGCCCACATAGGAATTGACGAACTTAAAGTTTTGCTGTGGTGTCATCCCTTCGGCAAGCTGGGTATAAGATCTGATATCACTAAAGAGCACGGTAACCTCTTTTTCCACATGATCTCCCAGGGCCACGTCGGTGATGGATTCCCTGCCTACGGATCGTATAAATTCCGTTGGCACAAATTTACTTGAGGCCCTGTGAATTCCATTTAAATTCAGATGTGTTTTTATCCTGCTCAGCAATTCATTTTTGGAGAAGGGCTTGGTCAAATAATCATTGGCACCTACATTGAATCCAATGACCAGATCACTCACCCTGTTTTTGGCGGTTAGCAGCACCACCGGCAGTTCACTGGGCAGGAATTTTTTTCTTATGTTTTCACAGACCTCATATCCAGACATTCCTGGCATCATCACATCCAACAGAATAAGATCAAAGATATTGCCGTTATTGAGGAAATCCAGTGCTTCTTTGCCATTGGCTGCCTCGGTTATCTGATAACCGGCCAGGGTTAAATGGTTTTCCAAAACCCTTCTGTTGACCGGTTCGTCATCCACGACCAAAACCTTAAAGCCATTTCCCCCCGGGTCAGCCACGGTTGCCTTGGAACCAATGCTTTTCTCAGGGTCCCCCTCTACTTTCTGGACATGTTCGGGTGCCTGGTCTTCCACAGCGGTAACTTCCTTTTTTTGTGCGGTACTCGCCGGGAGGGAAAAGGTAAAGACGGAGCCATTTCCCACCTCGGATTGTACTTCAATAGTACCGCCGTGAAGTTCCACCAACTGCCTGGAAACGGAAAGGCCCAGGCCGGTTCCTCCAAACTCCCTTATTGTGGAACCGTCTCCTTGTTCGAAGGATTTGAATATGGAGGAGAATTTTTCCTTTGGGATGCCAATGCCGGTATCGGAGACCGAAATATAAACCATCTTGTCTTTTTGCCTGGCTGATATTTTTATTGATCCCTCCCCGGTAAATTTAATGGCATTGCCAATAAGGTTATGCAAAATTTGCTGCAGCCTGTTCTCATCGGCTTCCACCAGGGGGATGTCTTTTGGGATGCTCGCCTGAAGTTTCAGGTTTTTGTCCTGGGTAAGGGGTTTGGACAGGGTAAGGACGACATTACAAATAGCGTGCAGGTCAACTGGTTTTAGGGCCAGCTGCAGATCCCTGTTTTTGAGTTTGGAAAAATCAAGGATGTCGTTCACCAGGTGGGAGAGCCGTTTTCCACTGTTGGCGATCATCTCTAGATTTTCAATAGCTTTGGGCGGAAGATTGCCGGCGGCACCGTCCATTAACGACTCAGTAAGGCCAATGATCCCATTCAGCGGAGTTCGCAGTTCGTGGGAGGTGTTGGCAAGGAATTGATCTTTCAGGCCATCAATCTTTTTTAGTTCTTCGACTCTTTTCCTCTCTATTTCGGTTTTGACCTTTTCCGCTTCGATCATTCGTGCCTTCTCTTCGGCTTCCTGCCTGATACGTTGTTTGTATTTATACCGATTGAACAGCCCGAATGCAAGAAGAATAGCGATGATAGCTATCCCGATAATGATGTTTCTGACGGAAGTTTGCCGCTTGAGTCTTAACTCATTAATTTCAGCGTCCTTTTCCAGGGTGGCTATAGCTGCCTGCTTTTTCTCGCTTTCGAACCTAACCTGTAATTCTTCTATCTGTTTGGATCTTGTTTCATTGAATAAACTATCCTTAAGTGTGGTCGATTTGTTCTTAAACTCCAGGGCTTTTTTCAGGTCACCCATTTTTTCATAAAGTAGTGCAATAAACTCATAATTGGTCTGAAGTTCTGGTTTGGCACCTATTTCCTCTGTAATTTTTATGGCTTCCGCCAGATGTTCCAGTGATTTGGGATAGTTACCAAGAGCGAAATGACTTTTACCCAATTCGGAATGACTCATGGACAGTTCTTTTTTTCGATGCTGTTCTTCCCTGAGTTTTAAAGCCCTTTCATGATAATTAATGGCATCTGCATAGTTCCCTTTAAGTCCGTATACCTTGCCAATAGCCTCAACATCATAAGCCATGCCCCATTGGCTGTTGGTTTCTTCATCTAAAAGGAGCGCCTTGTTGAAATAGTAAAGCGCCTTGTTCAATTCTTTTTTCCGAAGATAGGTATCGCCGATATTGAAATTACAATTGGCCATATCAATCTTGTTGTCCAGTCTGGTGAAAATATCCAATGCCCTGGTATAGCTTGCCATAGCTTCGTTTATTTTCCCGGTTTTCTTGAGGATCTCCCCCAGTGCATTTAAAGTGGTCGCAATACTAAATTCATCTTCCTGCTCCTCATAGATCTTCAGAATGGAATAATAGATATCCAGACTTTTATCAAAACTTCCGATGTCATCAAGGATGACCGCCTTCTGATATAGCCCGTTGGCATCATCCTGGTCATCCGGCGTGCTCTTGGCGAATGCCAGATATTTTTCTATAAATTCAAGGGCATCCTGGTAATTTCCCTTTTGTCGTTCCAGAACGGCATACTGATAATTTGCTATGGCTATACCCCATGCAAATTGCATGTTACTGCTAAGGGTCATAACACTGTCGATATACTTTTTAGCGAATTCCCCGTTATTGCGATTATTGATGTATATCCAGGAAATGTCCTTTAATAGATAAACTTTTGATGAGTCGGAACGGGCAACCTGAAGGGCGGTTTTTAAACTGTCCAGTCTACCGGTCTGGCAATAGGCACCATGACAGAAAAATATGATCAAAAGCAGTATGGTTGAAAGTCTTTTCATTTTAACTATAGGGCAGCTTTTGGCTTGCTGGTTTTGGTAAACTTAAAGGTAGTGCTTAAACAGTAAATAACAAAAAAGCGAATACCCCTGTTAGCCGATAATGCCTGTTTTTATGGTGTGTTCTACGGCCGTTGGCAATATAATTCTATCCGCTGGCCGGCTCTAAATTTTATAATTTTCAACCTTAGCTTTGAGTAAGGGCTCCTTGGAATCGGGAAGTTTAGTGAACCGTCAGCCTGGAGTACAACGGCCAGCCAGGTAAGGTCCGTCGCATTGATGTAATAAATGATCTGTCATTTGTCTGCAATTCGGTATTGAAAATCGTCAGTTCGGTAGATTGAATTGGGAATATGAAATTTGACAGGAGACTTTTGTCATTAAAAAGTAAAAGGTCATG
>DATGCB010000434.1:0-5251 GCA_035312365.1 Eudoraea sp.
AACCCCTTGTGTTTCTCCGAAATCAGGGCACTTGCACCATGTGCCCCGTCCACATGGAACCAGACCCCATGTTCATTACAAATCTCCCCGATTTCCTCCAGGGGATCGTACATACCCACCGGGGTAGAGCATGCGTTCGCCACGAGGGCCATCGGGATCTGGCCGTTATCCGTTATTTTTTTTAAGATCTCCGGAATCTTGTCCGGGAGTACCTTTCCCTGCTTATCTGACGCTAAATGGAAGACGGCCTTTGACCCTATACCCAGGATGCCGGCAGCCTTTGTCAGTGAGTAATGACTTTCTGATGGCAGCATGATAGCGAGGTCCGCAGGACACCCTTCCTGCCATACCCCGGGGTAGGCACGGGTTCTTGCAATAAGGAGGGCCGTGAGATTGGCGATGGAACCACCATTGACTAAAATACCTCCTCCATGGGAGATCCCCGTATCCTTGGTAATCCTGTCATTGGGCACTGGATCCCAGCCAATTTTTTCCAGCATCCAGTTGAGGACGAAAAACTCAATACTTACAGAAGCCGGCCCCATTTCATAAATCGATGAGACCGTATTGGCAAAGCCGGTTATAAATGTCCCCAGGGCGCTCGCATAATGGGGAGGGGCACATTGATGGCCCAGATAATGAGGGTGATGAAGCCTGGTCACGTATGAAAAATAGGTCTCTAAAAATTCCTTAAGAGCACCTGCTTCCAACCCACCTTCTCTTACGTAGTGTTCCAATTTAAGTTCGGAAATGATCTGCGCAGGTTCTTGCTGATGCACCACCGGCTGGTCAGCGTTCACAGAATCTGCATAAAATTGATGTAAGGCCTTTGCTACTATGTTGAAATCGGGATGAAATGTCATGGGAATCACGTAGTTAACACTTGAATTATCTATTATTAATAGGGATTAACGTTTTGGTGTTCAGGTCGCCAATTTGTAAGATGGCGCATGTTGTCCCTTATTTTGTGACCTGCAGCTTGCCATTCTCTTCGGCTGCAAAATGTCGGTTTGCCCGTATGTCTTTATAACGATCAAGCTTTCCGGAAGGCCAGGAAATCTGCAAAGAATCAATGTGCCGAATGGAACCTAATCCAAAATGAATTTCATAGTCATTTTGACTGCCGTAGCCGGTAATCGGATACACCCATCTGTAAAATTGCCTGTTTGTGCCATCTGTTGAAGTATGCAGCGTGACTTTGGCCCCAATTCCAAAACGGTTGGAAATTGTTCCGGTCAGTCGTATAGAAATCCAGTTCTGACCCGTGGTCTGGTTCTCATAAAATCGATTCACCTGGTCTCCGCTACCCCAATTGGCTACGAAGAGGTCCAGATCCCCATCCCTGTCATAATCCGCATGGGCTACCCCGGCGGAGGTGTCTGCATGCATGCTTATCTCTTCAGACAGATCTCTGACAAAATCTTTGTTCTCCCTGTTGATATAGAGGAAATTTTGCATACCGGGCCGGTATGTGCCGTTGGCAATGTAGAGGTCCAGGTCACCATCATTGTCATAATCGCCCCAGCTATGTCCTTTGGAAGCCCCTGCTTTTTCCAATGCTATTTCACCTTTGGTTAATGGGCTTAATACACCATGACTGTCATTCGTATATAGGAAATTTTCCTTGTTGTAATTCGCAAGGAAAAGGTCCAGGTCCCCATCACCGTCATAGTCGGCCCATGAAACCCCATAGGAATACCCTACATCTTCCACAAGATGGCCTCCGGTCACCGCCTCGAACCGCCATTCTCCCAGATTTTGGTAGTAAAAATTGGGTGTCATTGCATTTGCAATATAGAATTCGGGGAGGCCATCATCATTTGAATCTCCACAGGCACAAGCCCTGCCCCGCCCGGTTCCCGAGGCCAGCGGATTGTCTGTGACCTCCTCAAAGTTTCCAGCCCCCGTATTTTTATATACCCTGTTGGGGCCTCCGCCGTAAACCACTAAGAGGACATCCAGGTCGCCGTCCCCCTCAATATCTGCCCAGCATGCCATAGAGGCACTTATCTTTTCTGAGGATAACGGGCTGTCTTTTATTTGTGTAAATCCCAAATTATCAAAATTCCTGAATAGTAAATTGGCCTCATCCCCTCTGCTAACCACATAGAGGTCAAGGTCACCGTCATTGTCATAATCAACCCAGTTAACACCCTCGGACCTGCCGCCATGCATGACAACTTCCGAGATAACGCGGTTACTCCCCCCATCGTCTGTCATTTTTTTAAAGCTTCCGTTTCCATTGTTACGGTACAGGCTATTCCATTGTCCGTTCGAATTTGCAACATAGAGATCGGGATCCCCGTCCATGTCATAGTCTCCCCAGGCTACTCCGCGTGATAGGCCACCGTCTGTCGCAATACGGCCTTCTTTGACAGATAAAAAAATGGGATTGAATGCCTGCTCAGATCCTGTTTGCGGTTTTTCATCCTTACAACCAAATGTTATGGAGATAAAAACAACCCAAAACAGCCGTTTAAGCAACCCCGGATCCGTTTTAATAGTCACTTTTTCCATTCCTGCCTCGCTTTTTTCAAATCTGCTTTAAATTTGGGATTTGTCCACATGGCAGATAACATTTTATGCGAAAGCACCCTGGCCGCCTCTTCATCACTCGGATAATGGATACCCATGATCTCCCGGGATTCTCCCACTTCATAGGCAACGTCTAAAAACTGGCCTCGCTTTTCAGGGATGAGTTCACTCCAGGCAAAGGCATGGATATAAGCCCATAGCGTATGCCCGCTCGCAAAGGAAGGGGTTGACATCCTGGCTAGTGGCCTTAACCCGGGTTCCAGATGGTAGGGCCTTGCTCTTAACAAATGATATTTAACGGTAAATTCCATGATGCGCATATCTTTGGTAATCCCTTGTAGCAATTTTGCAGTGGCCGGATAATTTTTGGCATTGCAGTGATCCCCGATGACCGTACGGCCTTCATAGAAAAGGTGCTCCATGTTTTCTTCATACCGGTTGTGGTTCCTCAGGAGGCTTACGTGCGGCCAGTAGCCAATGGGAGCCAGGAACTCAGCCGCCCTCTTCTCCTGGGCAGCAGATCTTTTCTGTTGCCAATCCATCAGAAAGGCTAACTCGGCCTTGGTTTGCTCCGAGCTATTGGCCGGGAATTGTACCGAATTTTTTAATTCTGTTACCTGTTCCGGGGTCAAATACTCCGGAGCCACCATCACATAGATAAGGCTTCCGCTTTGGTATTCATCCGACGGAAACGTGATCTTGTCCAGATCCGCATGCTCAGCGGTAACGGCAGCGCTTAATTTCTGAAGTTCCCTGTAATGGTTTTTGGATGGCTCTAAGGGGTGGATACTCTGAGCCGTCACGGCCCCATACCATAACCCCATAACAAGAAGCAAAAATTTCGTTTTCATGATGGATGAATTTAAGTGTTCAGGTTATATATCGTATATAAGCGATAAACGAATTTATAATAAAGATTTGAGGCAGCCAAATATTTTTTTGAACCCGCTTCCAGGCTATATAAGGATGTATGGGGTATTAATCAAAGTATTTGGAAAAGGTAAGGAGGAGTTCTTTGTTTAAATAGTAGTAGGTGAACCTGTCCTTACTTTCAGTAATAAACAGCCCTGTCTCCTTCAGGATTTTTACATGTTGGGAAATGGTGGATTGGGAGTAGTCAAACATTTCGACCAAATCCTTATTGCAGGTCACATTATCCACCCCCTTGCCTAAATTCTTGGTCTTCAGATACCTCACCAGTGCTACCCTGAGCGGGTGTGCCAGCGCGTTGGCAATTTCGGCTGCCTTGTAATCTTCATCTGTGATATATTTACTCGAAATGTCGGTCCGTATCCTCATTTTATATCGTTTATCGCAAATATACAATATAAAATGAAAAGGGTATCGGAATGCCTGAAAATTCTATAAACTTCCTGATTATCTTTACAACTCTTCCATACGGAATGCCAGCTAAGGGAACCGAAAGACACAGTACCTGTTTTCATTCAGATCTTCGTTTCTGGAAGACCCCCGGGCCGGCTCGTTGCCAAGGGGTGAAAAACTATTGGGAATATCCATACAGAAAAGAATTTCCTGGGATACTGCCTGAAAGAATTGTAGCAAAGCTTCCTTAGGGAAACCCAATTTAATTTTAACTTTGAGCTATGAAACACCTAAAGCCGTATCAACCCAAAAATAAAATCCGCATAGTTACAGCAGCCTCCCTCTTTGACGGACACGATGCCTCAATCAATATCATGCGTCGAATTATTCAGGCAACCGGTGTGGAAGTCATCCATTTAGGCCATGACAGGAGTGTTGAGGAGGTCGTTAATACGGCCATTCAGGAAGATGCCAATGCCATATGTATCACCTCCTATCAGGGCGGACATAATGAATATTTTAAATATATGTTCGATTTGCTCGATGAAAGGGGAAGGGGCGACATTAAAATATTTGGCGGTGGGGGAGGCGTCATCCTGCCCGGGGAGATCAGGGAATTGATGGACTACGGCATTACCCGCCTGTATTCCCCGGACGACGGTCGGGAAATGGGATTACAGGGCATGATCAATGACCTTGTCGAAAAGTCGGATGTGGCCATTGGGGCATCTTTGAACGGAGAACACAAAAATTTGAGTTCCAGGGATAGCAGGGCAATTGCCCGTATGATATCGGCAGCCGAAAATTTTCCCGAAATAGCAAAGGACGCCCTGGAAGAGATCCATAGGAAGAATTTAAAGCTCACGGTCCCCGTACTTGGAATTACGGGAACAGGGGGTGCTGGAAAATCCTCCCTGGTAGATGAGCTGGTGCGACGTTTTTTGATTGATTTTCCCGAAAAAACCGTGGGCCTGATTTCGGTAGACCCATCGAAACGGAAAACGGGGGGTGCCCTGCTCGGGGATAGAATTCGCATGAATTCAATTAACAACCCCAGGGTGTATATGCGCAGCCTGGCAACACGCCAGTCGAATCTTGCACTGTCCAAACATGTGAATGAAGCCGTCGGGATCCTAAAGGCGGCGGGGTACGACCTTATCATTCTGGAAACCTCCGGCATTGGTCAGAGCGATACAGAGATCATAGAGCACAGCGATGTCTCCCTATACGTTATGACCCCGGAGTTTGGTGCCGCTACCCAACTAGAGAAAATTGATATGCTTGATTTTGCCGACCTGGTAGCCATCAACAAATTTGATAAACGGGGGGCACCGGATGCGCTTCGCGATGTAAGGAAGCAATACATGCGCAATAATAACCTCTGGGAGGTTCC
>DATGCB010000435.1:0-10331 GCA_035312365.1 Eudoraea sp.
ACGAGGCAGCAAAAAACCTTCCTGTGATGAGTTTTGAAAAATCGGAACACGATTTCGGTAACATTGTCCAGGGAACCCCACAAGAGACTACTTTTAAATTTACGAATACCGGAAATGCCCCTCTGATCATAACAAACGCGACAAGCAGCTGCGGTTGTACAATTCCTGAATATCCGAAGAACACCCCAATAGCTCCCGGTGACTCCGGAGAACTTTTGGTGAAGTTTAACGGATCCGGGCAAAATCAGGTGACCAAGAGTATTACCGTAAATGCCAATACGGAAAAAGGTTCCGAGATTTTAAGGATTAAGGCATTTATAAATCCAAAAGCGGGTGCTTCCACTGCAGCCGTGGGACCGGTAAAGAATTAACAAGGAGATTGAAGATATTATGGGTGATATAGGACAGTTTCTTCCAATGCTGCTGATTTTTGTGGTGGCGTATTTTTTTATGATACGCCCGCAAATGAAGCGTTCCAAAGACGAAAAGAAGTTTGCGGCCGCATTAAAAAAAGGGGATAGGATCATCACAAAAAGTGGTCTGCACGGAAAAGTTGTAGATCTGAACGATAAGGATTTTTCGTGTATAATCGAGACCATGGCCGGGAGGCTTAAGTTCGACAGGTCCGCAATTTCCATGGAAATGAGCAAAAAGTTGAATCCACCCAAGGAAAAGTAATAAACCATAACTAACTCAATGGAAAACACCGGCTAAGTCGGTGTTTTTTTGTTCCGCAGTACACATAAAATCAGTATCTTGATAGTTCAAGCTAAATTTGAACGATGAATACTACACGAAGATATTTCTTAAAGCAAGGTTCCCTGGGTTTGGCAGGAGCCGGTGCCACATTTTTATTCCCGCCTGAATTACTGGCAGCAATCCGTAAAAAAGTGGGCCCCAACGATCGCATCAATGTGGGATTAATCGGGTGCAATGGTATGGGCTTTGCAGACTTGACATCTTTTTTGAAAATGAGTGATGTGCATGTAATTGCTCTGTGTGATGTAGATAAAAATGTGCTGGCAAGGCGCACGGAAGAACTGGGAAAGGCAGGCATTAAAAAGCCCAAATGGTATGGCGACTATCGCAAATTACTTGAAGATAAGGATATAGACATAGTGATCATTGGAACTCCTGACCATTGGCACTGTTTACAGTTGACAGATGCCATACAGGCCGGTAAAGATGTCTATTGTGAAAAACCCATCGCCAATTCCATTGAGGAATGCAATATTATGCTCAATGTCGTTCAAAAGAGCGACCGCATGGTTCAGATAGGGCAATGGCAAAGGAGTCAGCCCCATTTTGTGGATGCCATCAATTTTGTACATTCAGGACAGTTGGGAGCGATCAGACTGTCTAAGGCCTGGGCGTATCAGGGATGGATGAAGCCCATACCTCCCAAACCGGATGCCGATTCCCCGGAAGGGGTGGATTATGGCATGTGGCTGGGCCCTGCTCCAATGCGACCATTTAACCCGAACAGGTTTCATTTTAACTTCAGATGGTTTTGGGACTATGCGGGAGGGCTGATGACAGACTGGGGTGTTCACCTCATTGATTATGCGCTCTTTGGCATGAAGGCCGGAACGCCAAAATCGGTGATGGCCCTGGGGGGTAAATTTGCCTATCCGGATGATGCCTCGGAAACGCCGGATACGCTTCAAACGGTCTTTGAATACGATGGTTTTTCCATTCTCTGGGAACATGCCACAGGAATAGACGGAGGCAATTACGGACGCAACCACGGGATTGCCTTTATTGGGAACAAAGGTACCCTGGTGTTAGACAGAAATGGGTGGGAAGTCATTCCCGAAACTGAATTTCAAGGATGGGGAAAAGAAGGGATACCGAAAATGGAACGTTTACCGATACAACAAAATCAAGGCAATGGCCTGGATCTGCACACCAAGAATTTTATGGAAGCCGTAAAGAGCAGGGATGCCAATACGTTAAATGCGCCGATCCAGGTAGGTTATGATACGGCGCTGGTTTCACATATGGGGAATGTGGCCTATAAAACCGGAAAAAGGCTGTATTGGAATACGGAGGAAGGAAAGTTCACGGATGATGCCGCCAACAAATTAACCCGTGCTGCTTACCACAATGGCTGGGAATTACCCGTTTAGACGATTTCTCCAGAATACAGGAATCACGAAGTTAATTGACCACGGACCCGGCGTGATCTTCAAGTTTGAGGAACCCCGGAACCCGGACCGCTATTTTTATTTTGAGCATCCGTGCAAAATGGTCAGCCTTACCCTGTAATAAAACGGGGCGGACCTGCCTTGTCAGCAGTTTTTGTACATCTCATTAAGGCCTGTACCTTCAAGGATCAAAGGCATGATTTTTTCCAGGCGCGACCATTTGGTCTTTTCCTGTTTGGCCGAACTTATGTGTTCGCAATACTCCCTTCGCCGGCCCGGAGAAAGGGCATCAAATTTCGCCTTAAGTGATTTGTCATTGCTCAGGACCTCTTTTAACGGCCCGGGGACTATTACTTTTTTCTGGTTCCGTTCGGGTTTTAGGGCGAGGCCCTTTTTCTGATTTTCTATGGCCTCCTCCATATAGGCAAGAACCGCGGCTCTATCTATTTCTGCCATGCTCTTAAATTTCCAGTGCCGCATGGCCTTTGTCTTACCCTCCTGTGCATTTTTCAATACTTTATTAAAATCCTTTAGAAATACGCCATTAAAAAACCATACCCCAAAATGGCGCTTAAAGGCCATGATGCCCAGAACATTCTTACCATTCACCGTATATACCGGCGAACCCCATTTTAAGGTTTCCTCCATTTCCGTATTAAGCGCAATTTCCCTCAGGAGGGAGATACCATCTTTAAAAGGTTGATCCCTTTTAAAATACGCCTCCACTTTTTCAGATGCTGTCATGGTTTAGGATATTTAGCAGCAGTAAGTTCGCAAATTTTTATGATAACTTCAACTGCTTTCTGCATACTTTCCACGGGTACAAATTCATATTTACCGTGAAAATTATGTCCCCCGGCAAAAATGTTGGGGCAGGGTAATCCCAGATAACTCAATTGTGATCCGTCTGTTCCCCCGCGAATTGGCTGAATAAGGGGATCAATATTCAGGGATTCCATAGCTTCCCTGGCAATTTCAACGATATGAAATACCGGCTCTATCTTTTCCTTCATATTGTAATACTGGTCCTCAATTTTAAGATGAAGGCAATCCCCGTGTGACTTGTTCACCTGCCTGGCAAAATCCCGAAGACGCTGCTTCCGGGTTTCAAAATTTTGCCTGTCATGATCCCTGATAATCATCTCCGCACCGGCATTTTCAATGGATCCCCGGATGTTATGGATGTGGTAAAATCCCTGGCGGCCCGATGTGTGTTCCGGCACTTCTTTTTTTGGTATGAGGGATAAGAACTCATGGAGAATACTGATGGCATTGACCATTTTTCCCCTGGCAGAACCCGGATGCACACTCTTCCCGCTAACGCGGATGTTGGCACTGGCAGCATTGAAGTTTTCATATTCCAATTCTCCAACCCGACCTCCGTCAACCGTATAGGCCCAATCGGCACCAAATTGCCCTACATTGAATTTATGAGCTCCCCGCCCGATTTCCTCATCCGGTGTGAAACCAATACGTATTTTCCCATGCTTTATTTCCGGATGTTGCAAAAGGTACTCCATGGCGGTGATAATCTCTGTAACACCGGCTTTATCATCTGCGCCTAGGAGGGTGGTACCATCCGTAACAATGAGCGTTTGTCCGGTATACATACGCAATTCTTCAAAATAATCCGGGGAAAGTACAATGTCGAGATCCTTATTCAATAGGATATCCTGCCCGTCATAGTTCTCCACGATTCTTGGTTTTACATCCTTACCTGTAAAATCAGGGCTGGTATCAAAATGTGCAATAAAACCAATGGTCGGTATTTCTGACGTACTGGTCGGGGGGAGGGTAGCCATAATATAAGCATTGTTATCAATGGATACGTCCTCCATCCCAATTTGCCTTAATTCGTCAGCCAGTTTGTTGGCCAGGTGCCATTGTTTTTGGGTGCTGGGGGTAGTTTCCGAATGAGGATCGCTTTGGGTATCCATCGTGATATAGCTGATAAACCGGTCAATGATGTGCTGCATCAAATCAATATTTTTTTCAAATGTACAATATTGGAGTATAGGTTTTCGGCGCGGTTTGACTTAAGAAAGTTTTGTTAATTTTCCTACTTAGCGAGCATATTTTAATTACCTTCTGAGAGTTAATTAACCCAAAAACTGAACATTTATGAAGAAAAATTACTTTATAAGTATCGTATTTGTATTCATAGCCTACGGATGTATGAACGCACAGATTACAGGTACGGTCACCGACAGTGATGGAGCTCCCCTTGTAGGGGCATCCATCGTAAAACAAGGTACCAGTGTGGGTACCACAACGGATTTCGATGGAAATTTCACCTTCGATGATGCGGCTTTGGGCGACATTCTGATTGTTTCCTATATAGGATATGAGACGAAAAATGTCGTCATTAACAATACGGTAATGCGTATTGTACTGACCTCAGGAGTTGCCCTGGCAGAGGTTATTATCATAGGTTCGCGCAATCCTAACAGAACGGCCACCGAAAGCACGGTTCCCGTGGATGTTATAGACGTGAAGGAACTTACCAATGTTGCACCTCAGGTAAATCTGAACCAGATATTAAATTACGTAGCTCCTTCATTTACCTCCAACACCCAGACTATTTCCGACGGTACGGACCATATTGACCCGGCCTCCTTAAGGGGACTCGGACCAGACCAGGTATTGGTTTTGATCAACGGAAAGAGAAGGCATACTTCATCATTGATCAATGTAAACGGGACCTTTGGCAGGGGTAGTGTTGGAACTGATCTCAATGCAATTCCTGCAGCGGCCATTCAACGGATCGAAGTCCTAAGGGATGGTGCAGCAGCCCAATATGGATCGGATGCCATTGCGGGCGTAATAAATATTGTGCTCAATAGGACGGTTAACGAACTGACAGCGACCGTAACCACCGGAGCTAATTTTACAAAAAATGCGAACGATCAGACCGGCGGATCTGATGGAGAAACAACCAATATTGCAGCGAGTTATGGATTGCCCATTGGGGATAACGGTGGTTTTGTCACCTTTTCCGGTGATTTTGACGTTCGCCAGGATTATGGGCGTATGAAAGAATGGGAGGACACCGTATTCAATTTGTACAATACGGTAGAACGCTTTGCAGCTGCAGACGGGGCAGATCTTGCGGCGCTCCTGGATAATGATGTCACCGATGTTATTCAATATGCCGATCAGGCAGGGATTGCACTGAACGGTGCAACGACCAAGGCCGAGTTACAGCCCATTTTATCGGCGGATAACACAAGTGCGGAATTGACGGCCAGAGGACTGGAACGCAGTGATTTTAATATGCGGGTTGGTCAGTCTGCTTTGCGGGGAGGTCGCATTTTTGCTAATTTTTCTTTGCCACTGGATGATGAGGGGACAGAACTGTATTCGTTCGCAGGTATTAGTTCAAGAACGGGTAATTCACCCGGGTTTTACAGGCTCCCCTACCAAAGCAGGACTTTTACTCCTGCCTATGTGAACGGCTTCCTCCCTGAAATAAACTCCAACATCAAAGATCAATCTTTTGCGCTGGGAATAAAGGGATTAATTGGGGACTGGAGTGTGGATTTCAGTAATTCATATGGAAAAAATTCGTTTCTGTATACCATAGGGAATACCTTTAATGCATCCCTTCAAACGTCTTCGCCAACTACGTTTGACGCAGGCGGATTTTCATTTTTACAGAATACCACAAACCTCGATGTAACCCAATACTTTGATGACATACTGACCGGTCTCAATATTGCCTTTGGTGCGGAATACCGGTTTGAAAACTATGAGATCATTGCCGGAGAGGAAGAATCTTATGCGCAATATACGGCCGCGGGACAGGCAATTACATTGGCTTCTCAACAGGCTTCCCAGGATTTCTTCGGGAATGCCAGGCCTGGTGGTTCCCAGGTGTTTCCGGGTTTTAGCCCAAGCAATGAGCTTTCCAGGGGACGCAGCAGTGTTGCAGGGTATATTGATATTGAGGCGGATTTTTCGGATGCCTTCCTGGCAAGTTTTGCAACACGATTTGAAAATTACAGCGATTTTGGCTCAACGATCAATTTTAAACTTTCTTCGCGGTACAAAATTTCCGATAATTTTAATGTCAGGGGTGCGATCAATACTGGTTTCAGGGCACCATCTTTGCATCAGATAAATTTTAATTCTACCTCGACTATTTTTGATAATCAGGGCAATCCTCAGGAAGTGGGGACTTTTGCGAATGACAGCCGGCCTGCCCAACTATTGGGAATACCTCAATTAAAAGAGGAAACTTCCCAGAGTGTGAGTCTGGGATTTACCTCTAAAATCCCGGATGCCAATATAACAGTAACTGTCGACGGCTATTTTGTTAAGATCGATGACAGGGTCGTGTTCACAGGGCAATTTGCCGGTCCAGGAACGGGCTCGGAACTGGACAACCTGCTGAGACAGGCAAATGCAACTGCAGCCTCCTTCTTTGCCAATGCCATTGATACGGAATCCAAGGGGCTGGATGTTGTCATTACGCACAGTACGGATCTAACGGATAACTGGAGATTGAAATCAGATCTGGCCGGGACCTTTTCCAAAACAAAAAAAGTAGGTGACATCAAGGCTTCTGATGTATTGAGAAATGCAGGCCTTATCAACACCTACTTCCCGGAGGATAGCAGGGTCTACCTGGAAGAAGCGGTTCCCAGGACCAAGATCAATCTGTCGAACAGTCTGACATCTGACAAATTTATAGTGTTTCTGCGCAATGTGTATTTCGGAGAGGTTACCGAAGCCACCACCACGGTCGCCAATCAACAAGTATTTGGCACCAAGCTGGTGACGGATTTGTCCGTCGGCTACAAGGCAACAGAGGCATTGACGCTGACCATCGGGGCCAATAACCTGTTCGATATATACCCGGACAGGGCAGAAGAACAATTCGGGAATCGAAGTTCAGGTCGTTTTGATTGGTCAAGAAGGGCGCAACAATTTGGAATAGCCGGCAGGTTTTTATTTGCCAGGCTTAGCCTGACGCTCAAATAAAAGGATTTAAAAGCCACTACAAAGACCGTCGGTTTTCCGGGGGTCTTTTTTTGCTAAATACCCAACCGGTTCCTGTAATCACCGGTATCACACTGCCGGCAGTACTATTTTCTCCCTGTATGCCAGATCTTATTTTAAGTTTCAAATATAATTTTTGATCAAAAACACAGTTTATATAAATGTCGTTTTTAGTGTAAACCAGGCATCCTTATGAATCATCGTATTGTATTTTGTGTTTTATTGATAGTATCTTTTGGCTGTTTTGGCGTGCAGGCGCAGTTGCCGGATTGTACCCTGGGATTGGGAGGGAAAGACACTGAAGTCCTGAGTCAGGTGTTCCAGTTAAACGATGAGCAGCTCAATTCTATGGAACTTCTGATCGGGGAGCTTCAGACCGGGAATAAGGTTTTAGAAGACCAGATAAAAGAACTTTTAAACAACCACCCCCAGAGCACCGAGGAAGAATTGATTACGCTGGCAGAAAAATATAAGGTCCTGAAGGACCAAATGGTAGCCATGTCAATCACCTATGACCGAAAACTTCTCGGGTTGTTCAATGAAAGGCAGTACCAGCGCTATGTATCCCTTTGCAAGGAGGCTTTCAGGCAGCCATTGGTGCCTTTGGGAAGTGTGGAGGCCCAGGTAAACCCGGAGTGATTTTAACATTAACGGTGAGATAAAAGCGCAATAATTGGGGTCATAACTCTTTTGAAGTTTGTACTTTAGCCAAAATTTTTTCAGCGGCAATGTACAAGTCCCTCCTCCGACCTTTCCTCTTCCTCCTGGATGCAGAAAGGGCACATCACTTCATCTTTTCCATGCTGGGTTTCTTATCGAAAATTGGTTTTTCTAAACTTTTTAGGGCGGTCTATGTTGTGGAGGACAAGGTTTTGGAACGGGAGATTTTCGGGTTAAAATTTAAGAATCCGGTTGGGCTGGCAGCCGGATTCGACAAGGACGCGAAATTATTTAATGAGCTGTCCGATATCGGTTTCGGTTTTATTGAAATAGGGACGCTCACACCCAAACCCCAGGAGGGAAACCCCAGGCCCAGGCTCTTCAGGTTAAAACCGGATAAGGCAATCATTAACCGGATGGGTTTCAACAATGAAGGTGTCTTCGAGGCAGCTGAACGTCTAAAGGGAAAACACAAGGTATTGATCGGGGGAAATATTGGCAAGAATAAAACCACCCCCAATGACCTGGCTGTCAAAGATTACCTGATTTGCTTTGATGCACTCTTCGATCATGTTGATTATTTTGTGATCAATGTGAGTTCACCAAATACACCGGGGTTAAGGGAATTGCAGCATAGAGAACCCCTGACCGCCCTTTTGACGGAATTAAAAAGGGAAAACAGCAAATACGCTTCCCGGAAAGGGATCGATGAAAAACCAATATTGCTGAAAATAGCCCCGGATCTGTCGGAGAACCAGTTAATGGACATCATCAGGATTGTGGAGAAAACCCGGATTGATGGGATCATTGCGGCGAACACCACGGTAGAGCGAACCGAATTGAAATCACCTTGTTTGCTGGTTGAGGAAAAGGGGGGTTTAAGTGGTAAACCATTATCCAAACGGAGTACGGAAGTGATCCGATTTTTATCTGAAAAAAGCAACAAGGCCTTTCCCATTATCGGCGTTGGGGGTATTCATTCCCCCGAGGATGCCCTGGAGAAATTGGAGGCAGGAGCCGACCTAATTCAGCTGTGGACCGGGTTGATCTATGAAGGTCCGGGACTGGTCAAAAAGATCAATAAAGCGATCTTAAAGAGATCCGAAGCAGCAGCAAAAGGATAATACCGCCAGGCTGGCGCAAATTAAAGCCGGTCATTCGCTTTGGCATGTGAAAAAGCAATTGGTCAACCGGCATTGAAACCAAATGCCGCCAAAGACCGCTACCTACCGTGTCCAGTAATCCACCACAAGCACATCTTCCAAATAGGGCCCTAAAATGGCGACAAAGGCCTGGTGATCTGCATGGGGTAAATATATTGCCCGGTCTTCCTCACTGGCGAAGGTGACAAAGAAACAATGCGTGAAACCCTTTTCAAGACCTTCAGGACTGTTGTTAAGGCCCCATTCATAAGCCTGGATTTGAGGGATCTTTGAAGGTAAGGCACTAAATGCTTCCTCTACTTCGTTTATTTTTTCTACCGGGGTCCCATCCTTGAATTTAAACAGGACAACATGCCTTAGAACACTATCCGGTGTAATCCTGCTTTGAGTATCCATAGGCAAGGGTTGAGGTTCCATGGTGATCGACAAAAAACTAAGTGATAACAGGGCGACCACCGCCATCACCGTAAATTTACTGGCTTTCATTCGTAAAATTTTTGTAAGATATAAAAAAGGAAACAATCTTAAGCGGTTTCTGTTTCCCGGGAACAGGGTGGTACTGCAATAGCTGCAGATTTCAGCCTTTGTACGGATAGGGATCTTTCTTATAATATCGGAGAAATAGTGGTAAATTTAGTGGCTAAGCGTGAGCATGTCTATGTCCGAAAAGATCAAAATCATCGAATGTCCGCGGGATGCCATGCAGGGTATAAAAACGTTTATTCCTACGGACGATAAAGTGAAGTACATACAATCCCTGCTAGGTTGCGGATTCCACACGGTCGATTTTGGGAGTTTTGTTTCTCCAAGGGCAATTCCTCAAATGGTGGATACGGCAGAAGTGCTGTCAGGCCTGGACCTGGCCAACTCCAAAAGCAAGCTATTGGCCATCGTGGCCAATGTGAGGGGGGCAGAAGCGACACGCCCATATCCGGAAATTGATTATCTCGGCTATCCATTTTCCATTTCCGAGAATTTTCAAATGAGAAATACCCACAAAACCATAGCGCAGTCTATTGATGTCTTGCGACAGATTATGGAAATTGCCTCTGCTTCCGGCAAAGAGGTGGTCACCTATATTTCCATGGGCTTTGGGAATCCCTATGGAGATCCCTGGAATGTTGAGATCGTAGGGGAGTGGACAGAGAAATTGGCGGCTATGGGTCTGCGAATCTTATCATTATCCGATACCGTCGGCACTTCCACACCGGAAGTGATTGATTATTTATTCTCAAATCTAATCCCGTCCTACCCAAAAGTTGAGTTCGGCGCTCACCTGCATACGACCCCGAACCGGTGGCACGAAAAAGTGGAAGCCGCCTACAGGGCGGGTTGCAGGCGTTTCGATGGAGCTGTGCAA
>DATGCB010000436.1:0-21460 GCA_035312365.1 Eudoraea sp.
GATTAAACTCCTGAAAATTGTTGAAAGAATTCCCTGCTTCTGTAAATATGAGTCCATAGATAGATGCGGATGGCTTCAGGGTGAGGGGATAACGAAGTTCCAGGGAATATTTATTATAAACAATACCGCCTTCCTGTTGCCCTGTAAGTGGATCAACCGGGGTCAGCGAATTGTTTTCATACCCCCTTAACTGAATGGTCTCCCTGCCATCGAGCGTAAAGTTTCTACCAAGGCCATCCCCGCCCAGAAAGAAGCGTTCAAAAGGCACTTTCCCCACGTCACTGTTATAGTTGCCTAAAAATCCGAATTCGATATTGGTCCTTAAAACCAATTTTTCAACCAGTCTGGTGTACCAATCCCCCTTAAATTTTACTTTATAGTACTCCAACCACTTAAAGCGTTCCTGATCCACACTTTCCAACTCATTTCTCTCTTCGGTGGTTAAAGTCTCTCCTGCCAGACCTCTTTCCCTTTGCAATGCACTTAATTCCTGACTTCGATCCTTTAAGGCTGCAAAATCCTTGTTGCTAAACAGGGAATAAGGCGGCGTAAATTTTGCGGTTACTTCAAAGATTGATCCGGTGATCGGATAAATTCGCCCGGGTCCTGCTGAACTTCTGGAAACACCAATGGTGTAGGCAAGGGAGTTCGATTTGCCATTACCGAAATTAAAAAGTCCGGTCCGGTAATTTTTAAAATTATACAGCTGGTAACTTAAGGAATGGGAAACCGTAAAGAAATCATCGGGCCATTGAACCCTTTTCGCAAGTCCCAGGGAAATCCCCGTAATGGAAAACTGCTGATCCTTATCCACTTCTATCCTGCCACTTCTGCTGAAGGATGCCAAAAATTGCTGGGTACGGGATAAGGACAAGCTAAAACGCACCGGTTTTCTTCCTCCCAGCCACGGTTCCGAAAAATTGAGACTATACACCCTGAAGGTCCTGCTCGCCTGTAAACGAAGTGCAAACGTTTGCCCGTCTCCCATGGGAACCGGTTTATAGGCTTCTCCCTTAAACAGGTTTTGAATGGAGAAATTGCTAAACGACAACCCAAGGGTCCCTATAAACCCACCGCCGCCATAGCCACCCTGTAATTCAATCTGACTTGAACCGGATTCAACCAGGCTGTAGGCAAGATCCACCGTGCCCTCATTGGGATTCGGGTTCTGAATATCGGGTTTGATCTGCTCGGCATCAAAAAAGCCCAGCTGCCCGAGTTCCCGAACACTTCTAATGATATTGTCCTTACTGTAGCGTTGTCCGGGACGCGTGCGAAGTTCCCTGAAAATCACGTGGTCATTCGTTTTGTCATTCCCCGTAACCGTTACGTGGTTCAGAAAAGTTTCTTTGCCTTCAATGATACGGATCTCAAAATTGATGGTATCCCTTTCTGCAGAAACCTCTACAGGATTGATCTGAGAGAAGAGATAACCGTTGTTCTGATAGAGGTTGGTGAGGTCATCGGCATCGGGTTTGGTATCGTCAGCAATCCGTTTTCGCAACAATACCCCGTTGTAGGTAGCACCCTTTTTAATGCCGAGTTTCTGGCTTAACAAATTATCCGTATATACCGAATTCCCTACAAAATTAATATCCCCAAAGTAGTATTTATTTCCTTCCTCCACCTTGATATTGATGGCAATATTGTGCTCGTCCACCGTTAGAATCGTATCCGAAAGCACCCGGGCATCCCTGTATCCGTTTTCGGCATATTTATCAACCAGGGAAGACAGGTCTTCATGATAGTCATCCTGAATGTATTTGGATTTTTTCCAGAAACGGCCAAGTTTCTTCTTTTTGGTATTCTTCATGGCCTTTCGAAGCTTTTTGTTTGAAAGTTTCTCGTTGCCTTCGAAGATGATATCCCTGATCTTCACCTTATCACCCTTTTTTACGTTGATGACCATATTTTGAGCATTGGTTTCCGAAGTATCCTTGGCCGTTGCAATGGTTACCTTAGCATTGAGGTGTCCCTGTTTTTTATACTTATTCTGGAGGTAGTTTTTGGTATTGGCTATGAGGCTTTCTGTGATCTTTTTCCCTTTTTTTAGGTCGGTATCCTTAATGATGTCATCGACCTTTCTCTTCTTAACACCATATATGGTTACCCCAGACAGTGTGGGGCGTTCCTTGATATTTAACTCCAGGAAAATATCCTCCCCCTCAATTTTGGTGATATAAAAGGAAATATCACTAAACAATTCAAGGCCCCATAGTTTTTTAAGGATCTCGCTTATCTGATCTCCCGGGACGGTAATCGGCTGCCCTACCCTAAGGCCCGTATAGGTCTTTACTGTTTGTTCGTTATAGCTTTGTAATCCGGTGACTTCCAGACCTCCCAGGATATATTTTTTACCATTGTCATAGGCAGTATCCTGTGCGAAAATAAAGGCGGTGAAAAAAAGGAGTAAAAGGGTAAAAAGTGGTTCAAGTGATATGAACCTATTCATATCGCTAGTTGAGTTGTTCGCTTGTTTTTCCAAATCTTCGTTCTCTGTTCTGGTAGTTTAAGATGGCCTCTACCAAATGATGCTCGCTAAAATCGGGCCAAAATACGTCAATAAAATATAATTCAGCGTAAGCTATCTGCCAAAGTAAAAAATTGCTGATCCGGTGTTCTCCACTAGTCCGGATAAGCAAGTCTACATCTGGCAAATTATGCGTGTAAAGATGGTTATTAATAATGGTTTCATCAATATTTTCAGGAGAAATTATATTATTTTTAACTTTGGTGCTTATCTGCTGTACGGCGGTTTTAAGCTCTTCCCGGGCACCATAGCTCAGGGCCAACGTCAGGGTCATTCCGGTACTTTTGCTCGTCTTCGCAATCACCTCTTTCAACTCATTGTGTGCCTTAGCGGGGAGGGATGCAATATTGCCGATTGCATTGAGTTTGATATTGTTTTTGCTTAAGGTTTTAAGCTCTTTTTTTAAGGAGGACACCAAGAGCCGCATCAGGGTTTCTACTTCCAGTTTGGGACGATTCCAGTTTTCCGTGGAAAAAGCGTATAAGGTAAGGTACTCTATGCCAAGTTTGGCACAATTCTCAACGGTTGCCCTGACGGCGGTGACGCCATTTTCATGACCAAAGACCCTGAGTTTTCCTTTTTGTTTGGCCCATCGGCCATTTCCATCCATAATAATGGCCAGGTGCCTTGGAAGAACACCATCTTTTAAATCTTCTATAGTATTCATAATAGACGTTACTCAAAACAATCAGAGCAGGGTTTTCTGCCAAAGGTATAAGTTAAGGTTATTCCTGAGAAAACGTACCAATCGTGGCTAAAAATATTTCCAAACCTGAATGGCTCAAAATTAGATCCTTTGGGGTTACTTGCGTCCAAATTGTCCGTAAAAGTATAGCGTGCACCTATTTCGCCCCCGAGGATCAGGAACTGGTTTATTCTGGCCTTGGCCCCAACCGTCATGGGAATTGCAAAAGAACCGTCTCTTTGGTTGATGTCCTGCAGTTGACCGGCATCAAAATAATTAAATCCATATCTAAAATAGGTAAGTCCCGTGTATAAATAAGGCGTAAAAGCTGGGCCAAGTTTGTGAAGATTATAGTTGACAAAGTTAAATTCCAATCCCAGGGAAGCCTCAAACAGGGAATTATCCATCACATACGCCCTTTGCTGCCTGGATGATATATCAGATTTGGTGTCATCAGCCGTGAACTCCCCGTAGATCATGCTCACGCGCCAGGCATATCGTTTGCTCTTGTTCCATTTGAACAGTCCCCCCACCGCGATCCCGGAAGGTAGGATAAAATTGGTTCTGCCCACGTCACCAATATTGTTAGTACCCCCGGCGTAAATGCCTATTTCATAGGTTTGGCCGCTGACCGCCCACCCAATCAATAAAAGAATTACAACAATTAATTTCCTCATGAATCCCAAAAGTTTGCAAATATAACAATTACGGCATGTCAGTCAACCCATCATTATATTCCTGTTCTCCTCAGATAAAACAGCTTTTGTCGGCATTTATTGTTTGGGTTCGGTCTCAATTGCGCCTGTCCTGACCCCACAGCAACTTATTACGGATTGTTTTGAGAAAACTCTCTGAAGTATATTCGATCATTTTAATGGTAAACCCTGCTTTTTTAATCACAATTTCCTTTCCATTCTCCAGGGTCGCGATCCTGGAGTCCAGGGATACCAGATGGTGTTCCTCCCTTCCCGACACTTTAAGTCGAATTACGGTATCATCTGAAATCACCAGTGGCCTGGCATTCAAATTATGGGGCGCTATTGGTGTAATTATCAGGGATTTGGCAGTAGGCGTTATTACGGGACCACCGCAACTCAGGGAATACCCTGTTGACCCGGTAGGAGTTGCCACGATAAGTCCGTCTGCCCAATAGGAGGTAAGATACTCATCATTTAAATAGGTTTCAACGGTGATCATCGATGTGGTATCCTTCCGGCTCACGGTAACTTCATTCAACGCAAAATTCATCGCATCGAACTCCGGAATACCCGGGGCCGCCTGTACGGTGACCAGGCTACGCTCGACGATCGTATACGCTCCCGCGACAAATTCGCGCACCACCTTTCTTACTTCTTCCTTTTTAAAGGTGGATAAAAAGCCAAGACGTCCGGTATTGACCCCAACAATGGGAATACCCAAATCTCCAATATAGGTAATGGCCCTGAGGATAGTTCCGTCCCCGCCAAAACTCACAAACATGTCGTAAGAACTGTCCAGTCCTGTTTTTAATGTAAAGGTTTTGAAATCCTTTTCTTTGTGGGATGGCGATAAATGGTCGTAAAAGTTTTTCTCGACAGATATTTCTGCGGACACCTTCCCGAGCTCTTCGATCAGTTCATCCACATAGTCCGGGGTATGCTCCCTGGATTTTTTTCCATAGATAGCAACCTTCATAGGCCTCAGACGTTTAAGTATTTGTCTAAATAATCCGACCGCTGTTTCAGGTTCTCGAGGAACTGATCGTCCATGTTGCCGAAGAGTATGTTGTAATTGTAGCGCCTGAAGGTTTGTATGATCTCATTTAAATTGTGGGATCCTATTTTAATCGTGATCTGTACAATGTCGTTCCGGGCGTTTGTAATAAATGCCCCCAATAACTTTGAATTATTGCTTTCCACAATCTGCGCTATTTCACTAAAGGAATAGTCCTTTCTCCCTTTTGCAATCACCAGGATACCCCCCGGTTCGGTAAAAAATGGGGTGTCTATAAACAGACTTACAAAATCTGTAAGCTCATAATATCCCAATACCTGGAAATCATCGTCTACTACGGGAACCAGGTTGGCCTCATTTCTTGCATAAACTTCAAGGATATCTAACCAACCCGTGTTTTTACCAACAGAGAATGACTCCAGATTATACCTGTAATTCTCAATGGTCTTATCTTTTTCGAAAGTCTCCAGATCATTTTCTGCCAATACGCCCAAAAACCGTCTTCCTTCTGCAATAGCCACATGTGAAAAGGTGGTACTCTTAAAAAATTCAATGACTTCTTCGAGGGTATCCTCCAGTCTGAAAACAGGAAGTGAATTGTTTATGTGGGCATGGATGTGCATAACATGGAAATCTATTGCAAAATAGTAATTTTAAACATCAAAAGGCATGCCTAATTTGTATTTTTGTACCTCAACAAAACGCAAGGCACAGAAATGACCAAACTAAGTGTGAATATTAATAAAATTGGGACGCTTCGGAATGCCCGGGGCGGTAATTATCCCGATGTTCTGAAAGTGGCCGCAGATGTTCAGGAATTTGGTGCCAATGGGATAACCATTCACCCCAGACCAGACGAAAGGCATATCCGATATGCGGATGCCCGTGAATTGAAAGAATTAGTCACGACGGAATTTAATATTGAAGGGAACCCCATTCCCAAATTTATTGACCTGGTCCTGGAGGTTAAGCCCACACAGGTCACTTTGGTTCCTGATGCTGCAGACGCAATTACGTCCAATGCCGGTTGGGACACCATAACACATGCAGAATTTTTGAGTGATGTGATCTCCACCTTCAAAAAACAAGGCATCCGAACCTCCATCTTTGTTGACCCGGTCCTTAAAATGATGGAAGGCGCTGCAAAAACCGGCACTGATAGAATTGAATTATATACTGCATCCTATGCCAGTGATCATGCGGCAGGGAATTTGGAAGGGATTAAACCTTTTGTCCGGGCTGCTGAGGTTGCCCATCAGCTGGGAATGGGCATCAATGCAGGGCACGATCTTAACCTGGAAAATGTTCGGTATTTTAAGGAACACGTACCCAATTTACTGGAAGTATCCATTGGCCATGCCCTCATATGCGAATCGCTTTATCTGGGCCTCGAAAACGTCATTAGAATGTACCAACATCAGCTAAGATGACCCGTATACTTCATTCTAACATACTTGGTAAAGGGGAACCTCTTCTGATATTGCACGGCTTTCTTGGGATGTCCGACAACTGGAAAACACTGGGGAACCAATATGCTGATAATGACATGGAAGTTCACTTAGTTGACCAGCGAAACCACGGAAGGAGTTTTTGGGACCCCGAATTCAATTACGATATACTTGCCGATGATCTACGCAGCTATGCGGCCCATCATAATTTGGCCTCGGCGCTGCTGATCGGGCATTCCATGGGAGGAAAGACCGCCATGCAGTTTGCCTGTAATTTTCCGCATCTCGTCGAAAAACTACTCGTGGCAGATATTGCGCCTAAATATTACCCGCCGCATCACGATGCCATCCTGAACGCACTTAATGCCTTACCATTAGAGGCACTTTCGTCCAGGAAGGAGGCAGATAAGGCACTGGCAGAACATCTGACTGATCCCGGTACCCGTCTATTTCTCCTTAAAAATCTGTACTGGGCAGACAAGGGAAAACTGGGTTTCCGATGTAACCTGGAGGTCCTTAGCACAAAAATGGAGGAAATTGGCGAAAATATAGGTAGTACGGATTCCTATGAAGGCCCAGCCCTGTTTTTACGGGGCGACAGGTCGGAGTATATTTCCCCCAATGATTACGGGGATATTAAAAGGCATTTTCCAGGGGCCGACATTGAAACGGTCAGCAATGCGGGGCATTGGCTGCATGCGGAAAATCCCCGTCAGTTTTTCGAAAAATCACTCCGCTTTCTGAAAGGATAGGCTTTGGTAGCTACGCATCCGTTTTTTTTCTAAAGTACTCTTGTTCCGGTCAATTTTTTATATAATTTTAAAGGCACGGACTTTACATTGAATCTCTAAAATAACGCTCCCTATGAATCTCATACTCAGAATCCTTTTAAGCGCTTTGGCCGTGGTTGTCTTATCTAAAGTACTGCCGGGAGTCACGGTGGATACCTATTTCACCGCCATCGTTGTGGCCATTGTATTGAGTCTTCTGAATTTTATTGTAAAACCCATTTTAGTTATCCTGACCCTCCCGGTAACCATTATTACACTGGGCCTTTTCCTTCTCATTATAAATGCCCTGATCATACTTCTGGCAGATCGCCTGGTAGATGGCTTTCAGGTCAGCAGTATTTGGTGGGCACTCCTCTTCAGTTTATTGTTATCGTTTCTGCAGTCCCTGCTCTTTTCGCTGCTAAAGGAGAAGAAAAGTGACTGACCGCCCATCTTAAACAGGGTCCGTTAAAAACTTGTCCGAATTCATAAAATAAGCTACTTTTGCATCCCATTTTTAATGCAGATACAGGTATTTTAAAACGGCAGATTGTCCGGGCGATACGACGGGGTCAGTCTTCAGAACGATCTGGAACCAATGAAATCCATCCATTAGATGTAGCACCTTAACACAGTTAAGCAAATTAAAGCATGAATATCACAAAAGAACAAATAGACGAACTCAACGCCGTTGTAAAAGTGGCCTTAACCAGGGAGGATTATGAGGATAAAGTATCCAAAATCCTCAAAGATTACAGAAAACAGGCAAATATACCGGGCTTCAGAAAAGGGCAGGTTCCCATGGGGCTCATCAAAAAGCAATATGGGAAGGCAGTGCTGGTCGATGAAGTCAATAAGTTATTGCAGGATAACCTCAATTCCTACCTTACCGAGGAAAAACTGGATGTCCTTGGGAACCCATTGCCTAAACAACAGGATAACTTCAACTGGGAGGCGGATGAACTTGCCTTTGAATTCGAATTGGGCCTTGCCCCTAACTTCGAAGTGCCCTTAAAAACCAAAAAGGCCATAACATGCTACAAAATTGTCGCTGACAAGAAAATGGTGAATGAGCAGGTAGAGCGACTTAGAAAACAGTATGGTAAACTGATCAGCAAAGCGGAAGTCGGTAAAAATGATGAGCTTACCGGGGTCTTTAAAAGTGAATCCGAAGAGATTGAGAACAAAACCACCATTGAACTGCATAAAATAAAGGGTAAAAGTGCCATTACAGCCCTGTTGGGTAAGAAAGTCGGAGATACCATCCGGTTGAATACCAAAGGTCTTTTTAAAGAGGATTTTCTCCTTGCAAGTGCCTTGGGTGTGGCAAGGGATAAGGCGGAAAAATTACACGTTCCGGTAGATTTTACCATTGAAGAGATCAATGAACGCGAACTTGCTGCCCTGGATAAGGATTTCTTCGACAAGCTATTCGGCGAGGGTAAAGTGACGTCAGAAGCCGAGTTGAAGTCCAGGATCAAAGAGGATTCCGAAAAACAATTTGAACAACAGGCAGATCAGAAGCTTTTGAATGACATTACCGAACGCCTGATTGAAAGTACCTCTTTTGAGCTCCCTTCTGAATTTCTGAAGAAATGGATCCAGATGACCGGCGAAAAACCGTTGTCTGAAGAGGAGGCAAATGATGAATATGAGAAATCGGAAAAAGGGCTGCGCTATCAACTGATCGAAGGAAAAATAATTAAGGATAATAATATTGAAATTCAGTTTGAAGAATTAAAGGCCTTTGCAAAAGAATTTATTAAATCGCAAATGGCCCAGTACGGGCAGTTGAATCCGGCAGAAGAAGAACTCGATGCCATTGCAATGCGGGTCATGAGCAATCAGGATGAGGTAAAAAGGTTGTCTGAACAATTGATGAGCCAGAAATTGCTGACCCTGTATAAGGAGAAGGCCAACCTTAAGACAAAGGAAGTTACCTATGAAAATTTTGTAAAGGAGGTTTACGGGTAAAACCATGACGGAGGAGGTAAATTGCCCGGTTCCGGATTTTTCTGAAGGTTGTTTTTTCCAAATGCCAAAATGGGTGCATTGAAATTAAAGTCTCACTAATTTAAGTATCTTTACGGTGCCGAAAATAATTCTTTTGGCACCTTTTTTTTAAAAAAACATTACACATACGAATGGATTACGAAAAAGAGTTCAAAAATTTTGCCATTAAGGATCAGGGTATTAGCAGTTTGTACTACGACAGGATGCTAAGCAGCATGTATCCTGTTAATATGACGCCGAATATTATCGAGGAACGGCAATTAAATGCCATTGCCATGGATGTTTTCTCCAGACTGATGATGGACCGGATCATATTCCTGGGTACGGGTATCAGCGATCAGGTAGCTAATATTGTACAGGCGCAGCTTTTATTTCTGGCAAGTGCCGATTCATCAAAGGACATACAGATCTACATCAATTCTCCTGGCGGCAGCGTTTATGCCGGGCTGGGTATTTACGATACCATGCAATTCATAAAACCGGATGTAGCCACTATTTGCACGGGCATGGCTGCTTCCATGGCGGCGGTTCTCCTCTGTGCCGGCGAAAAGGGAAAACGCAGCGGTCTAACCCATTGCAGGGTGATGATCCATCAACCTATGTCGGGGGCTCAGGGACAAGCCAGCGACATTGAAATTGCGGCAAAGGAAATCCTGAAAATCAAGGACGAATTATATCAAATCATATCCAACCACACCGGTCAAAAATTTGACCAGGTTTATGAGGACAGTGACAGAGATTACTGGATGAAAGCCGAAGAAGCCCTGAAATATGGGATGATCGATGAAATTTTAGAAAGGGATAAGTAATAATTCCGACCAAAAATCTGTACATTATATCGGATAAAGGGTATTATCACGAACCAAAATCGCGATCGATTCGTTGTAGTTAATGAAAGTGAACCGTAATTATGGCCAAGGAAAATTTAGAATGTTCTTTTTGTGGCAGGAAAAAACCAGAGACGAATCTCCTGATTGCGGGACTCGACGCCCATATTTGTGACCGTTGTATAGAACAGGCCCACGGTATTGTAGCGGAAGAATCAAGGCAATCCAAAAATGATGACCTCTCTTCCGAACTCATCCTCAAAAAACCTCTGGAAATCAAGGAATTCCTTGACACTTATGTCATAGGTCAGGAGCGAACAAAAAAAGTACTGAGCGTTGCGGTTTACAATCACTATAAAAGGCTTTTGCAACCCTCTTCAAAGGATGATGACATTGAAATACAGAAGAGCAATATTGTCATGGTGGGCCAGACCGGAACGGGAAAGACATTAATGGCAAAAACCATTGCCCGTATGTTGAATGTTCCGTTAGCCATTGTTGATGCTACCGTATTAACCGAAGCAGGTTACGTGGGTGAGGATGTTGAAAGTATCCTGACCAGGTTGCTCCAGGCAGCCGACTATAACCTTGAAAAGGCGGAGCGCGGTATTGTTTTTATCGATGAGATCGACAAAATCGCAAGGAAAAGTGATAATCCTTCGATTACCAGGGATGTTTCCGGGGAAGGAGTGCAGCAGGGCCTGCTGAAGTTACTTGAGGGCACGGTGGTCAATGTTCCGCCAAAAGGAGGAAGAAAGCATCCCGATCAAAAATTTATAGAGGTAAACACTGAGAACATCCTGTTTATTGCGGGAGGTGCCTTCGACAGTATAGAACGCATTATTACAAAACGCCTGAATATGCAGGCCATAGGGTATAGTGCCTCCAAGCTCGAGGACAGCCTTGACGATACCAATGTCCTGCAATATATAATTCCGAGGGATTTGAAGGAATTTGGTCTTATCCCAGAGATCATAGGCCGGCTTCCCGTATTGACCCATATGAATCCATTGGATAAGAAAACTCTCAGGGCCATTCTTACAGAGCCTAAAAATGCCATCATTAAACAATACGAAAAATTGTTTGCCATGGATGGCATCAGTTTTAAAATTACGGAGCAGGCCCTGGACTATATCGTCGATAAGGCTATAGAATACAAACTGGGGGCACGGGGGCTTCGATCTTTATGTGAAGCTGTATTTACAGATGCCATGTTTGAATTACCCAGTACTGACGAAAAGGAATTTAAGGTCACAAAACCCTATGCTGAAGATAAATTGTCGCATGAGACCATCAAGAAATTAAAAGCCGTCTCATAACCCTGCATACTGCTTTTTTAGCATCGTTTCCAGCAGAAACAGGCATACTTTCTGAATGATTTTTTCATCCATATATAATTCGTTCCCAAATTTTGGAACAATTTCCATATCTATATCCAGTTGCCCGGCCCATTCTTCAGAGGGTATCGGCTGCTGATATTCTCCATAGAGTAATTTCATTGGAACCTCTGGCTTATTGTGTTCCAAATGCAAATCTATGGGCGAAACGGCATAAAGTGACTTAATGGGCAGGCCCTTCCGGGCGGCATGCCACGCTATGGTGCCTCCTGCACAGAAGGTGAGGTAATGGCTCGGTACCACCTCTTTTTTTAGGATTTGGGCGACTGCAGTTTTCATGCCATCATTGACAAAGGCTTCATAGACATTTTCGGGAGAATAGACCAAAATGTCCAGGTCAGCCAAATGCTTGCTATCATAAAACACAATATCAAAATATTGTTGAAGGTATCCAAGATAGGAGGTAATCCACATACCTTTCTTAGCACCCCACATATCCGATAATACGACCAATCGTTCTGCCATAAGAGTAGTTTAGACGAAGTAAGGATTAAGTTCTTGGGGCCAATTTCCATATTTAACGTCAGAAATCCCTATTTATTTGTTTATTGGATATAATTCTTCGACGTAGTAGCCATTTTAAGGTTATTCCGGATTGTCTATGCTTCTCTATGCTAATAAATACAGGGCCTAAGCAAGGATTTGCCTGCCTGAAGTTAAAAAGAGCAGTATCTTGACGGTCCACTATTATCCATTTTGGGTAAGTTAGGACCAACCTGTTTTGCTATTTTTTCGATCTATATTGGGTGGGTGTGAGCCCTGTGAATTTTTTGAATGCGGTATAAAAGGTGGATTTTGAGTTGAAACCGCACTCCAGGCCGATTGAAACAATGGTATAGGCAGAAAATTCGTCTTGCTCCAATAATTTTTTTGCTTCGGTGACCCTGAGCGAATTGATATAATCAGAAAAATTTTTTCCTGCATACTGATTTACAAGTCTGGAAAGACTGCTTGTGCCGACAGAAAGTTCCTCTGCTATTTTTTCCATGCTCAGATGCGGATCCAGAAACCTTTGATTGGAACAAATAAAGCGGTCCACATCGCGGAATACCGCTTCCTCCCTGTTTCTTTTGGGAAGTTGCTCCCTGGGTATATTCCCGGACTTATGCGTAATTCCACCCCTCCTTATCTTACCCCTCAGACCTATCCTGTCCTTTAAAATTACATAGTGGAAGAATGCCTGGTAGCCCACCCAATAAATAAGGATGGAGGAACCGAGTCGGAGCGGATAGTAGCTATAGGGTGGCTTTATCGTTTCCGAGAACAAATTTAACAATACCGCAAGGAGCCAAAGCACAATAACCCCACCTCCTAAGTTTAAAAACCTGTGTATCCATTTCAGATTATCAAATTCAAGGACAGAACCATAAAGGCCTTTGTACTTATACAGGATCCGGAGGGCCTTGACATACAGGAAAAGGGAATACCCTAAGGTAACGGCATCCTCTATATCATTATAAAAGGCGATACTTTCCAGTTTCATAGTGCCCCCTTTTACCAATAGCAACAGGACGCTTCTGGTCACCACCTCCATGAGAAAAATGATCCCTGTAACCTGCAGGAAAGGCCATTTCCTTTTTTCTATGCCCAGGTAGTACACAAGAAACGCATAGAACATAGGGACGATTAGAACATACCACGGTATCAGGAAATGACTGAGAAAAAAATTGGAGAACACCATATCCTTATCAATCAACCAGGATTGCAGGTTATTCAAAGACAGGAAAAAGACAAACAGGTTCAGGAAAAGAACGGGAGGTTCTATTTTCTTCCGTGATAAAAATGTAGCAATATTGAAAATAAAGCCCTGTACCGCCCCGGCAATCAACAGGAAATTAAAAATGGCGGTGATGTTCATCGGCGAACACGGTGTTATAAAATATTAAAAACGACCTACTTATTCATGTTCAATAGTTCTTCAACATATTCCCGTTCATTAGACAACCTTGGGATTTTATGTTGCCCGCCAAGCTTGTCCTTTGATTTTAACCAATCATAGAATAAATTCTCCCTGGCTACGTGTACCCTGGGCATTTTCAAGGTCATATTATTGTACCGTTTAGCTTCATAATCAGAATTCAGAGACTTTAATGCATTGTCCAGAAACTCTGTAAAATACTCAATTTCATCCGGCGCTTTCCTGAATTCTATGATCCATTCATGGGCGCCTTTTTCCTTCCCTGACATAAAAATTGGGGCCACCGTATAATCTTTAATTTCTGCCCCGGTCTTCCTGCAAATACTCTTGAGTGCTTCCTCGGCGTTTTCTATGATCAGTTCTTCTCCAAAGACATTGATATGGTGTTTGGTCCGGCCCGTTACCTTTACACGATAGGGGGACACTGAAGTAAATCGTACGGTGTCCCCTATTTTGTATCGCCAAAGACCGGCATTGGTGGTAATGATAATGGCGTAATTTTTACCGATTTCCACTTCCCAGAGGGGGACGGCATTTTGACCCTCAGTACCATAATCGTCCATTAGGATAAATTCGTAGAATATTCCATAATCAAGCATCAGCAGAAGATCACTTGCATCGTTCCTGTCCTGAATGGCAAAAAACCCCTCCGAGGCGTTGTAGATCTCATAATACTTGAAACTTTTTCTCGGCAATAATTTGGCGTACTGTTCCAGGTAAGGACTAAAACTAACACCGCCGTGGAAGTACACCTCAAGATTTTCCCAAACCTGAAATAAGTGTTCTTTACCTGTTTCTTCAAGGACGCTGTTCAGAAGCACCAGCATCCAGGAAGGAACCCCGGCCAGGCTGGTTACATTTTCCTGTATACTTTCCCTGATAATGGCACCCATCTTTGTTTCCCATTCACTCATCAGGGATACCTTGTTGCTGGGCGTACTGCTCAGTTCTGCCCAGAACGGCATATTGTCAATTAAAATGGCAGACAGATCGCCAAAAAAAGAACCATTGTCTTCATAAAGTTCCTTGCTGCCTCCCAATCGCAAGCTTTTGCCTGTAAAAAGCTGAGAGTTTTCATTATTGTTCAGGTACAGGCAGAGCAAATCCTTTCCCGACTTGTAGTGACAATCCTCCAGTGCCTCATTGCTTACAGGGATAAATTTGCTTTTGGCATTGGTTGTACCGCTGCTCTTGGCGAACCATTTGATCGACGTTGGCCAAAAAATGTTCTGCTCCCCCCTCCTTGTCCGCTCAATAATCGGCTCCATTTCCTCATAGGATACCAGTGGAACCCTTTCAGAAAACGCTTTATAATTGTTGATCGAACTAAATTCTTCCCGCCTTCCAATTTCGGTGTCTTCCGCCATTTCCAATAGCTGGTGTAACACTTCCTGTTGTACTTCCCCGGGGTACTTTATAAAAAGTTCTATTTGATGATAGCGCTTTTTCAGCAGCCAGGAGGCGATAGAATTGAATAAAGGTATCGTCATTTTTAGGTATCTTTATCACGCTAAATTTACCTGTTAAAGTTAGTATTTTCAAATCGATTTTAATTATAAAAGGCCTGTATGCATTACGAAGGGGTATTACGGAAAATGAAGACCGAAATGGCTCATCCGATACAATACTATCTGATGTTTGATACCGATTTCTTAAATATGAATCAGGTATTAAACAAGGAATTGCATCTGGGATTTATAAAATTTCAATGCCTCAACTGCGGGGAGGATCTACCCATTTACCGGCAGGGGTTCTGCCAACGCTGTTTTTTTGATATTCCCTCGGCGGGGGACTGGATTATGCGCCCCGAATTAAGCACCGCCCATTTGGATAAGGAAGACCGTGACCTTACCTACGAAAAAAAGGTACAATTACAACCCCATATCGTTTACCTGGCTAATTCGAGCAATGTAAAGGTGGGTGTGACCCGAAAATCCCAGGTACCCACAAGATGGATCGACCAGGGAGCCCATGAAGCCATAGAGATTGTGGAAGTACCGAACCGGTACCTGGCAGGGATTACCGAAGTAGCTTTGAAAGCCCATGTAAGCGACAAGACCAATTGGCGTAAAATGTTGACCAACGCTCTTGAAGACGAAGACCTCATTGAATGGAGGGAAAAGCTGAAAAAGTATATCCCGGAGGAAGTATCTGATTATTTCATCGCCAACCGGGGGGAAATCCAATTGGAATTTCCGGTCATCCGAT
The DNA here is from genome assembly GCA_035312365.1 of Eudoraea sp. Classification (GTDB taxonomy): domain Bacteria; phylum Bacteroidota; class Bacteroidia; order Flavobacteriales; family Flavobacteriaceae; genus JAFMPW01. The sequence goes on from DATGCB010000436.1 coordinate 15,510, forward strand.
ATCCTGAAAAAGTTAAAAGTCTCAGCCTGGATAAGACACCGGAATACCGGGGCACCTTAAAGGGAATTAAGGGTCAATACCTCATTTTTGAAGACAATACCGTCTTCAATATACGGGGGAACGAAGGGTATTATGTTTCACTGGGGGTCCATTGATCTTTGTCTTTAAAGGGTACACTGTACCTTCCAAATCAATGGCGTCTGCATGAATTTTTTCGCTTAAGGCGAAAAACCGGTCTCAGAACTTTGCCATTCCGCCTTTGTCGGAACGAGTACCATTCAAAGCTGCCCCGACCTATTCTCGGAGAAGGATTACTTTCATTCATGCCAAAGTATTTAAAAACCCGGCCTATTTTTCTTTTGGTAGTAAATCAAGGGGTTTGTACTAAGGATGAGGGAAGTGAATGTTTTTCAGAAATAATGGCGCTGCCAGCGGAAGTGCGTTTCGCGTTAGCGAAAAAGAGCATGGAGCGATAGCAGCGTCAATGGTTTTGGGACTGGCCAAAAATTTCCTAATAAACCTTCTTGATTTTTTGGTTCGTTTTATTCATGTGAATTCTATTTTATTTTAAAGGTATTCATGAATGCTTCGCATTTGTATCAAGGCAAAATGAACAATAATAAAACGAAGCAGGGCCGTAGGAAAAATGTACAGTGTACGTTTGGATTGAGGAGCCAGATGGAGTGATGGCTAGCCTTCTTCATTTTCTTTGCTCATCCAAAGAAAACGAAGCAAAAGAAAAGATGCCTTATCCGAGGAATTTTTCGACAAGAGTCGAAAACCAGCTTCAAAACTCCGCGCTGTCCACCTACCGGCAGACAGCTGAATCTCGGAGCTTTTAAAGCTTATTCTGCGGATAAGGAATATCTTGAATTAACGTAATCCTTAATATTCCGGCCTATTTTTCTTTTGGTAGCAATGCGCGTAGATTTTAAGAATGCAAATGGTTTGAACGGAGCTTCGAAAAAGTAAATCTTAGCTCCTGCCGCCCTATACCCAGAGGAAACTCAATGGAATCTGATACTGTGATCGTGGCTCAGTTAACCGAATTAGTCTTGGTTGTATCTTTCTTTTTCTTCCCAAGCAGGCCTCCCAGGATATTCCTGGCTGTTGATTCGACCGGGTCTTTTTTTGCAGGAATTGTATCCGCCATGGCCGTATCCTTCTTTTTTGTATTGGTGGTAAGTACCCCTCCCAATACATCCTTGATATCTGCCCGTGTGGAATCCTTTCTGCTTATTGAATCCTTTTTGGTTCGGTTATCCGCCAAAAGTCCCCCGATCAGATCCGTGGCCTTGTCCCTGCCCTGGTTGATAAATTTTTGCTTTTGGATCTCCACCAGTTTTGTGGTGAGATCCTTTATTCCGGAGGTAAAATCAGTGGTGATCACCGGGTTGGTATACCCTCCTCCAATATTGGCCGCCACAGGGATGGTAAGGCTGGTAACTTCTCTTTCATCAATCCTGGCAATCAGGTCGTTCACTTCTTTTCCCAAATATTTCGCAGGTACATCCAGGGTGGCCGTATAACTCATTTTTTGATCGAAGGTATGGCCCCCGTCTACCTTGATGGCAATATCATCATAGGTGATGGTAAAAGGTTTTACTTTTACGGTACCATCTTCAAAGGAAAGCGCGGTTTTCAATCCCTTTAAATTCAGTTTTTCTGGTTTTAAGAAGGCCAGTTTACTGCTTAAAGATGTCAGCAATTCGGCCCGTCCCGGTTGTATGTCAGTAGCAAGCACTTCAGCCAGCACATTACCGGAAATCGTTTTAAGATCCGGTGTAAAGTCATCTTCCAGGTGACCGGAAATCTTTATGGCCGAATTTAACTTACCCTCGAGGATGCCGGCAATAGGCGCCAGTACCCGAAAGAGTTCCAAAGCTTTAAAGGTTTCCCCGATCTTAAAACCGTCCATTCCCAATTGCATTGCAAACAGCGGCTTCTCATTTTTGGTAGATACTTCCCCGTTCAGGGTAAGCCTCCCATCAAACATGGATGAAGTCATATCCGATAGCACTACTTTTTCATCTTTGATCTTCAGATTTCCTCGTACATCTTTAAGGGTCAGGTTATCATAGTGGACGGTATTTGCCGCCGCATTGACGGAACAATCCAGAAAAGCTGGGATCTTAATTCGCTCTTCCACGGAGGTAGCCGGCTGGCCCTTTTTTGCTCCCTTACCGGCTGAACCATTCTCCTCAGCATCTTCCACCATGAAATCATTCAGCACGAAAGTGTCGGATCTCATTACAAAATCACCTTGTACCTTCTCTTCCTTAAAGAGAAAACCAAGTAGATTGCTGATGCTCCCATTGACGTTAAAATCCGTTCTTCCGGTGGAACCTGTCATCTCTTTTAAGTGTACGGTTCCCGGGTTAAAACTCATGGACATAGCATCTATCTTTACCGGATTGGCCATTTCCCCGGAGTTGTATTCAAACCCTTTTACATTCAATTGCCCACTGGTCTGGGTCTTTTCGTATTTTTTGTTTTCAACAGAGGCCATATCAAACGCGGTCCTGATATCGGCGGTTAACAAACCTTTTAGATTCAGGTCGGCAGGTACAGGATATGCTTTCGAGATATTGGCAAGGTTCATCCTTCCATCCAGGTGAGCCTTCACCCTGGTGTTCCCCATTAGTTCACTGATCACAGAACTCAGGTTAAAACGGTCCTCATCAATATTAAATGAAGCCTTGCGGATCTCCACAAAGGTATCTTCAGCGATGCCGGTCGTGTTTTTAATATCGGTATCAATATGGATATGAGAAACGGATTTTGGAAGGTCAGGATACTTGAAGGAAGCATCGTCTGACCTGACCGCTATATTGAATTTTGGTATATGCGTTTCATCCACGATACCCTCAAAGTTGCCTTCCACCGTAAAATTTCCCGTGGTCTTTACATTTTCTATGTTTTTAGCATATGCTTCGGGCATAACCGCCAGAAAATTTTTGAAATCGGAGGACGGGGTTTTAAAGCTGATATCGACTTCCTGACTTTCATCATTTACTTTTACAAAGCCCTCAAACACCAATGGAAGTTGGTTGATTATGGCTTCATTCCTCAGGAAGGAATACTTATTTTCTTTCATATCGATCCCGATCAGCGCATCCAATTGTATCCGGTTCCTGTTCAGGTATCTGGTACTGTCCATCGCAAGGGAGACCAGCGCAGAAGTGGTCGTTTCCAACTCGGAAGTTTCCAACGACAGGTCCCCGGTACCCCTGTGTGTCATTTCGAGCACCTCCAATTGCAGGGCTGCGGCCAGATCGGAGTATATTATACTGGCGCCGGTGATCTCGTAAGACTCCATGGCAAATGTAAATGGATCGGATTGCCCGGTGTCAGCTGCATTATCACCGCCTTCCCTGGCAATATCATAATTGGCATTCCCGGCCTCATCAATTTTAATATGCAGGTGGGGCCTATCAACCAACAGACGCTTTATATGTATCGATTCATCAGCGCTTTTGAAAAGCTCGGAAATACCCACTTTCAGGGCTACTTCATTGGCGGTAAACAGGGTATCCCCTTCAAAGGGGGCTTCATTCAGCAGGACCAACTCCCGTATGCTAATTTCTGCATTGGGGAAACTGCGCAACAAACTGAGATCGGCATCCGTAAAATTAAAGCTGCCTTTAATGTTATTATTTACATTACTTTTTATGATGTCTCCGATCTTTGCCTCCAGGAAGAATGGAATGGCGATCAGGATACCCAATATGAGCATGAGGAGAATACCGGCAATCTTTAGAAATTTCTTTTTCATGGTAGAAGGGGTGTGCGTTTAGAACTTAAAAAAGTGGAAAATATTTTATGCTTCCAGCTCTATTTCTTCACCGGTGGCAAGATTAAACCGCTTTTTGAGGATATATACGAATAAATACAGCAAAGGAGTGTCCAGAAGTGCTATAAAAATCTTAAAAATAAAACCACTGATAACCAGCCCGTAAAACAGGCTCCATGGAAGTACACCGAAAATACAAAGGAGGCCGACTACGGTAAATGTATCGATAAACTGGGAGGAAAATGTTGAAAAGTTATTGCGTAACCACAGGTGCCTGCCCCCGGTATGGCGTTTCCAGAAATGGTAGATGGCGATATCCACATATTGTGCGCAAAGATACGCGATCATGGAAGCAAGGACTGCTATGGGGGATAACGCAAAGACACTGCTGAAAACCTCGTCGTTCACCGGGGATGACGGAATGGCCGGAGCCATATTTGCGAGGAATACAATCCCCATGGAAAAGAAGGAGGCAAATATCCCCGCAGTGACCACCTGATTCGCCTTTTTTTTGCCAAAAATCTCGGAAATTAGATCAGTGATCAAAAATGTAATGGGATAGGGTAAAATCCCCACGGACAATTCGAACAGGGGGGCACCAAAAAGGTCTACCTCCCCAAAAGGCCTCCAATAAAAAAATTTCTGAAAAATCAGGTTCGACACTACCAGTGAAGTAATGAAGAGTGCTCCGAGATATAAGTAGATCCTGTACGCTACTTTTTTGTCTTTAAGCGTCATTGATCTATTTTATGTGCAAACTGTATGGCAAACGGGCCTGAACCCCTTTCTGCTCCATGGCAGATTTTAAATCACTGTAAACTTCATACGCTTCTTCTCCGAGTTCCTCCCTGATATAATTTACCTTTTGCCCTGAACTAACACCAGCAAAATCTTCCAGGAAGCGTTCTAAACCCGACTTATATTTCGGGAATTTCTTTATACTATAAGAATCAAGATTTGCCAGATCTGCAGCTGCCTCTACAGCGTCGTCCAACCCGCCGAGGGCATCGACAAGACCCAGTCTCAATGCATCCGTACCACTCCATACGCGACCTTGTGCCAGGCTGTCTGCCTCAGCTAAAGTGATCTTTCTGCCTTCCGCCACTTTCTTCAGAAAGTTGGAATACGTTGCTTCAATACCCTCTTCCAAAACCGACCTGAAATGATCCGTCATCGGTTCAAAAAAGGAATAATCAACAGAATTTTCATTGGTCCCCACCTGTTCGGCATTGATCCCTATATTCCCTGCCAGTGCGCTAATATTCGGTATGGTACCAAAAACCCCAATGGATCCCGTGATGGTCGTGGGTTCAGCAAATATTTTGTCCGCTCCAACGGCAATATAATACCCCCCGGAAGCTGCCACATCACCCATAGATACCACCACTGGTTTCTCTTGTCTGGTCAGTTCAACCTCCCGCCAGATGATATCTGAGGCCAAAGCACTGCCCCCGGGCGAATTAACGCGGAAGACAATCGCCTTAATATCATCGTCTTCCCTTGCTTTTCGCAATGCCTCATTGATAATTCCCTGCCCGATAATATTGGGGCCCCCTTCGCCATAGAAGATTTCACCCTGCGCAAATACGACGGCTATTTCACTTTCCCCCGTATTTATTTTTTTCTTACTTGCCTTCCGCATATATTCAGCAAGCGAAATATAATTTTGATCATCTCCCTCTTGTGTGCCGGCAGCCCTCTTCAATAATGCTTCATACTGATCATAATATAACAGATCATCAACCAATCCCGATTTTTTGGCAAACTCCGGTGTCCTGCCCCCTAACGTATCGGCAATTTGATTGAGGTCTCCATAACCAAGTCCCCTTGCTTCAGAAATATCATCCACCATGACTTTCCAGAGGGAACCGATGAGTTCCCGGATCTGGGTCCGGTTAGCCTCACTCATTTCATCAGCCAGAAATGGTTCCACAGCACTTTTATATTTTCCATGACGAATCACTTCCATCTTAACCCCTGTCTTTTCCTGAAGCTCCTTGTAATAAAGCACTTCTGCCACCAGGCCTTTAAAATCCATGGCTCCTACAGGGTTCAGGAAAATACTGTCCGCCACCGTGCATAGGTAGTAGTCCTTCTGCATGTAGAAATCCCCATAGGAATAGATAAATTTACCCTCCGATTTAAAATCTTTCAATGC
>DATGCB010000437.1:0-4517 GCA_035312365.1 Eudoraea sp.
AGGGTCGCCCACATGGCACAAAGGCCAACACTGATAAAGGAAATGATAAAGGCACTGTCTGATTCTGAATCCTTGGTAACGGTCTTTACAATCATAAAGACCAACAGCAGCCATACCACCGGTGAAACCGGTTTGAATATTTGGATCAGCCAGTTAAATGAACTGCGTAATGTTTCGCTAAGCCCGATCACAATCCCTATAGGGACAGCGATGACAAGCGCCAGTAAGAACCCCGCGAAAACGGTCTTCAGGCTGGTGAAAATCTGGTCAACAAAGGATGGCCGTCCTGTATAGGTGATCGGTGCTTTTCCTTCTGCGATCCGTTCTTCATTCAATGCGGCGGTTTTAGATACAAATGCCTCCTTATCTGCACTGATGGCCTGATGGTCCCGGATCAGCGTCTGGAAAGATGCCCAGACCTGAGACGGTGAGGGCAGCGTATTAGGCTGACAGGAAATGTCCCCTGAGGCAATACATGCCTTCATCGCATCGGCCGCTTCCGGGCCCTGGTCCGTCATGGCCTTTTCAATCTTGTATTCCGCCTCTATGTTAAAGAGCATTTTTGACCCTCCCTGCCACAGGGCAAGGAAAAGGAATATGGAGATGACGGGTACTACCACATTGCGAAGTATCTTTTTCACCTCCGCATTTTGAACTCTGCCACTCAATAAACCCCTGAAAGGTTTCAGAAGCCCAAGTGCCGGGATCCTGTTCATCATTTTATGTATGGCGATACTTTGCTTCATGCTTATAATATTTTGCCTGTTAGTCCCTATTGCCAATGGTAAAACTGTTGATATAGCCAATTGGATCTTTGGCGTCATAGGTATTACCATCTATGAATTCGTCTGTAGGTGCTTTGTATCCGTCGGTTTCAGGGATATCTTCTGCCGGGATATGGCCTTCAGCCACCAACAACTCCGCCGCCTTCTTCCAAATGTCCGGCCGGTAGATGTCCTTGATGGTTTCCCCGTACCAGGCTGCCGGTTTGGTTTCGGGTATCTGACCCCATCGCCGCATTTGTGTCAGGAACCAAATACCATCGGAATAGAAGGGATATGTGGCGTGATATTTATAGAAAACATTAAAATCCGGCATGGAACGCTTGTCTCCCTTTTCAAATTCAAAGGTCCCTGTCATGGAATTTGCAAGTACCACTTCATCGGCACCAACATACTGGGGCATTGAAAGGATCTTTACCGCTTCCGGGCGGTTTTCGGGTTTATCCAGCCATTGACCGGCCCGTATCAGCGCCTTTGTAACGGCGATCGCGGTATTCGGATTTTCATCCACAAATTTTTTGGTCATCACAAACACTTTTTCGGGGTTGTTCTTCCAGATATCGTAATTGGTAGTTACAGGAACACCGATTCCCTTAAACACGGCTTGCTGGTTCCACGGCTCTCCTACACAATATCCATAAATGGTACCCGCTTCAAGGGTAGCGGGCATCTGGGGCGGTGGGGTTACGGACAGTAATACTTCCGCGTCAATCTGTCCCTGGACATTATCTGCCGTATACATTCCGGGATGGATCCCGGAGGCAGCAAGCCAATACCTGATTTCGTAATTGTGGGTTGATACCGGGAAAACCATTCCCATTTTAAAGGGTCGGCCACTGGTCTTGTATTCTGTGATCACCGGCTTTAAGGCATCTGCCTTTATCGGGTGAAGGGGTTTGCCGGCTTCATCAATAGGCACGTTGGGCTTCATCTTCTCCCACACGTCATTGGATACGGTGATCCCGTTCCCGTTGAGATCCATGGAAAATGGGGTGACCAATTGGGCCTGGCGCCCAAAACCTGCACCCGCAGCGATGGGTTGCCCGGCCAGCATATGGGAGCCATCCAGCTGCCCGTCAATAACCCGGTCCAAAACATTTTTCCAGTTAGATTGCGCTTCTACAGATACAAATAGCCCCTCATCTTCGAAATACCCCATTTCCTTGGCAATAGCCAGCGGAGCCATGTCTGTTAATTTGATAAACCCGAAGGTCAGCTGTCGTTTTTCAAGTTCCAGCTGTTGGGTCTTCGATGTAGTGTCTGCCGCATTGGCAGCCATTTCCTTTTTCCCGTTCTTACCGCCACAGCTCAGGAGAAGGCCGGCGATCACCAAATAAAAAGTCGTCTTTGTAACTAATGCTTTCATTTTCCTTGTTTTTAAAACTACGTATTTATACTTATTTTTAGCAAAGATATACGTACTGATTGTTACATTCTATGGCTTAAGCCATGGCTCCGCCACTTTTTATACCATACCTTCTTCTGAGCATTGCCATAAAGATTCCTGCCATTACGCAGGAATCCATTTTACAATGCTGTTTATCTGTCTATTACATATTTGGTGGATAATCCCGAAGGCTACGGTATAACTACGTAGACGAATTTGAGAAACCCTAAGATCCACGCTTCAATTACGAAACAGATCTTAGAGGATCCCTTGGGAGGAAGCGATACCCAAAAAAATCATCAGGTATCCTGAGGATTGAATAAATGCAGGATAGAAGCCGAAAAATGAAAAAGCAGCCCGCGGGGCTGCTTTCCAAATTCTGAAAAACACGATTTAAACATGGATATACTCCTAGCTATCCAGGAAGTAATGATGTTCCGAAATTTCTTTTTTGAGCAACTCCACATTGGGGACACCAATTTTCCTGCCTTTGGCAACGATCAAATCTTCCTTCTTCAGTGCGGAAAATACACGGATTACCTGTTCCTCAGTGGTCCCCGCATAATCGGCATATTCCTTCCTGGTCAATGCGAGTTTTAAAAAACCCCGGTTGTTCCCAAATTTCCTGTGCAGGTAAAGCAGCGAGTCAATGACCCGTTCCCGTACGGTCATTTGCGAAATAGACTTTACCTTAGCCTCACTTCTGTTGAGTTCGTCCGCATAAAAAAGCATAAGGTCATATGTCAATCCGGCATTTTTCCGAAGTATTTCCTGTAATTGACCTTTGGAAAAATAACACAACAGGGTATCTTCAAGCGCAAGTGCGCATATGGGATAGTATTCTTCCGTTCCAAAGCCTCGATGGCCAATGATTTCGCCATCCTGAGCGAAGCGAACGATCTGTTCCCTCCCGTTAATCCCGGTACGGAATACCTTTACTTTTCCATGAAGGATAAAAAATAGCCCGTTCACGGGAGCACCCTCCATAATAAATTGCTGTCCTTTTTTACAGTGTATGAGTTTCTTTCGGGCACTTAGGTCTTCCGTTGAACAGGTTTCAAGGTTTCGTTTTATCAGGCAGTTTTGGTTCAGACAATCCGCGCAGGAAAGCCCGGACCACCTCTGTTTCTTACCATTGATTTTAATTGTTTCCATTGCCAACATCATATCGTCATTTTTTAAGTTAGCGTGCCAGCCACGTCCCCTATTTATCTGCACCCACAAGGCGTACACCCGCCTTTATTTCCTCCATCACTTCTTTTTCATCGGCAGGAGCGAATCGTATGGCCAGTGACATAATTGCGGAAATAACGACAATGCCCCCAATAAGAAAATAACCACTGGAAACTGCTGTGGCCGCAGCTGTTGACTGCGCTGCCCTGACGGCCTCTTCACCAAAGGCCATGTTCGCTTCTATGGCATTGCTTTCGGCCATTGCCGATTTTGATTTCAGCAACATGGCCGCCAAAAAGGCGCCAACGTTTCCGCCCGCACCGACAATCCCGGAAATAGCTCCAACAGCTTTTCGGTTGATAAAGGGTACTACCGAAAAGGTAGCCCCTTCAGCCATTTGGACGCTAAGACTAAATGCGATCAGGAAGATCATTCCCATTATAATACTGGTGGTCATTGAAAACACGGAAAGCATGATCCCCTCCGCGCTAAGGATGAGCATTAAAAAAACAACACGTCCCCGAAGGCCTTTCAGTTTACCAAACAAATCGCCAAAATGGCCCCCGAGCGTCCTTGCGAAAATGTTCATCAGGGCGAAGGAAAGGACCAGGTTTCCCGCGGTTGTGCGTTCCAGTCCGAATCTGTTTTGCAGGTAATCGTCCATGGTACCGTATACCGTTAGCTCAATTCCGAAACAGGCCGCATATACCATAAATAATATCCAAACCCGGTAATCCTTTAAAATATTCATAAAGGAGATCTCATCTTTGGCAATAACAGGCATTTGCCCCGATTTTTTAAGGTCCGAAAAATTTCCCTCAGGGGTATCCTGGGTGAAAAAGTAATAGATCATTCCCATGCTAAGGCAAATAATTCCAGCTATCACCATGGAATATCTCCAGGCAAAATCATCCGCTATACCAAAGCTGACCACCGCTGCCGCGATCAACGGCATCCCGAGGCGGTTAGCCCCTCCTCCCAAGTTTCCCCACCCTGCCGAGGTTGCATTTGCAGTCCCGACAATATTGGGGGCAAACATGACAGAGGTATGAAATTGGGTAATGACAAAGGACGCGCCAATAAATCCTATGAACAATCTGCAGATGAGGAATTGCAACGGGGTTTGCACAAACCCCAGGAGGATCACCGGAATGGCTCCCAGCACCAGTAAATAG
>DATGCB010000438.1:0-8245 GCA_035312365.1 Eudoraea sp.
AGTAAATTTCCGTCCTTATCCGAGATGGTAGCGCTTCCTTCAAATGTGTTTATCCTTGCCAGATCCCGGGAGACAGGAACCAGTGAGTTAAAATCAAGTCCGGCAAACTGTCCGAAATGCCATATAGCAGCCTCGCGGTCCTGGCCGAGCAGAATACCACAGGCAAATAGCAACAAAAGGGACGGGAGATTTTTCATATTCATAGCGGGCTCAATCTCTCAAAGTTAAACAATTTAAGAAAAGGTATTATTCTCGGCCGTGCCCAAAGTGGTAAAATATCCGATAAACGGCCCTGCCGCTTTGGAATGTGTTATTCCTGGCCGTTTGTAGAAAATTTATAGACGCAAACAGAGCGATATTGCTCCCCGGGGCGTAATAGCGTACTCGGGAAGTTCTCCTGGTTCGGTGAATTCGGAAAATGCTGGGTTTCCAGGCAAAATGCACCGCGGTATTCATAAACTTTGTCCTTTTTGCCTACGACATCATTCATAAAATTTCCGCCATAAAATTGTACCCCGGGTTCATTGGTAAAGACTTCCATGATTCTGCCACTGGCAGGTTCCGTCACCCGGGCAGCGAGGACCAGGCCATCGGCCCGCACCGGATCTGCGTTAATAACAAAATTGTGATCAAAGCCTCCCCCGATCCTGATCTGTTCGTGGTCGCTATCCACATCCTGCCCGATGGGCTTGGGGGTGTTAAAATCAAATGGGGTGTTTGCGACCGCCGCAATTTCTCCTGTTGGGATGAGTCCCTGGTCCACAGGAGTATACCTGTTGGCATTCAGCGTGAGTACATGATCTGCCACACTTCCGTTACCTGCACCTTTGAGATTAAAATAAGAGTGGTGCGTGAGATTTATATGTGTCTTTTTATCCGAAGTAGCTTCATATTCAATACGCAGTTCATTTTCATCGGTCAGGGTATAATGCACTTTTACGTCCAAATTCCCGGGATACCCCTCTTCCATATCCGGACTAACCCTGTGAAAGCTGATCCGGTTGTCCGAAGCGGACACCACCTCCCAGGGGACCGATTCGAACCCAACGTTTCCTCCGTGCAGGTGATTTTCACCATTGTTCCTGGCCAGTTCATAGGTTTGCCCGTCTACGGTAAACCTGCCTTTCGCAATTCTGTTGCCATATCTTCCTACCACCGCACCAAAGAACCTGCCCTTTCCTTCCTTGTAGTCCGCCAGCGTGGGTAACCCCAAAACAACGTCATTGAGATGCCCTTCCTTATCGGGGACCATCAGGGAGACCAGCCGTTGACCGTAATTGGTGAAAGCGGCTTCTAAGCCATTATTATTCCTTAATACGTAAAGTTTTATGGGAATTCCATCCAGGGTATCCCTGAATTCGGCATGGGCCAGTCCCGATTGGGTGGAATCGGGCATTCCAGGTTCAAAGTCCGAAGCCTGCATCTCCTTTTGGGTTTTGTCCCTGCAGTTCACAAGGCTGTAAAGCAATACAAAGCAAAGGATAGGAAGTAAATATTGTTTTTTCATTGCAAACTTTCTTGATTTTGTGAAGATATAAAATAACTTTACATTTCACCCTATTCCATATCACATGCATAAAGGTCGAATTTTATATCATTTGCGGGGTTATTGGATGATTGGCATTGCACTATTCTCGGCCTGCAAGGATGGAGGTTCCACAGGACGGGAGGCAGCATCACCGGCAAAGGTGTTAAATGAAGCTGCCGAAACTGAACCGGAATATACCATTCTTTCAGAATTACCGGCAGATATTGAAGTCCCTGAGAACATGGTTTGGATTCCCGGCGGGCGGTTCGTACAGGGTGCGGTTCCGGGCGATCAATACGCAATGGCCCATGAAAAACCCGCTCATAAAGTGCTCGTGGATGGCTTTTTTATGGACATACACGAGGTAACCAATGCCCAATTTACCAAATTTGTGGAGCAGACGGGGTACATCACCGTTGCCGAACGGGAAATTGATTGGGAGGAAATGAAAAAGCAACTACCGGAAGGAACACCTAAACCCCATGATTCCATTATGCAGCCGGGTTCCCTGGTCTTTAGAAAAACAAAAGAGCGCGTACCAAACCTCTATGATTTTTCACAATGGTGGAAATGGATCATTGGCGCCAATTGGAAACACCCTAATGGTCCCGGGAGTTCTATTCTTGGGAAGGAAAACCACCCCGTGGTACACATCGCCTACGAAGACGCGCAAGCCTATGCCAACTGGGCAGGAAGGCGTTTGCCAACCGAAGCAGAGTGGGAATACGCTGCCCGCGCAGGTCAGAAAGACATCGCCTATTACTGGGGAGAGAATGAGGGGGCCTTGGCGGAAATGGCCAATACATGGAACGGGGAGTTCCCGGTATCCAATGATGTTTCAGATGGCTTCGAGCTCCGTTCGCCAGTGGGGTCTTACCCCCCGAACGGGTATGGGTTATATGACATGGCTGGAAATGTCTGGGAATGGACGGACGATTGGTACAACAGTAAATACTACGCGGAAGTGGCACAAAGTAACGTGGTTGTAAACCCCACCGGTGCGGCATCGGCCTATAATGCCAATGACCCTTATGCCAGGGAAAAAGTCATGAAAGGGGGGTCTTTTTTATGCAATGCTTCCTATTGCGCCAGTTACAGAGTGTCCTCACGAATGGCTACCAGTTTGGATTCTTCCCTGGAGCATCTTGGGTTCAGGACCGTTGCGACGGTAGCAATGCTTCGTTCACAGGAAACACCCCGGCGATCCGAAGGCAGCGACTAAGCAACATTTTAAGGGACTCCCTGTTTGGCCGGTATACTTGATGACAGCGTTTAAATAACGGATAACGCTGCTTTTTTTATCTTTAAGAATCGACTTGTTTAATTGTATGCGATTAAAGCTGTGCCTTTTAGTGCTTGTTCTATTCTTCATATGCCCGGAAGTTATTGGGCAAAAATATAAGTATGTCCACTTTCAGGGGGAAGCAGTCCCCTTTCAGCAGGTAAATCAGGTGATACAGGATACGAATGGATATGTTTGGCTGGCGACCGATGACGGACTTTTCAGGTTTGACGGAAGTTCGTTCGAAGATTTCAACATTAGCCTGCGCAGTAAAACGATCAGGGGATTTGTTTCATTTGATGAAAACACCATATTGTTTACAAATGATACGGGCATATACTCCATTAAATACCAGGAAGGTAATCCTGCAATCGAACCCTTTTCAGAAGCTCCCGGATTACACTATCCCACGGAGCTCTTTCAAGACAGCAGGGGCAGGGTATGGGCTGGCCAGATGAATGGCTCTGTTTTTATGTATTCCAGTACGGAGGCTAACGGTATGAGATTTGAGCCGGTGCCAGAGGAAAAAACAGCACATATTTTCTTTGGGGAGGATATCTTTAATACCGTTTGGGCATTGATACCAAAAAATGGTATTTTCTATTTTGACGAGGCCGCTCAAAAATTTAGCGCTGCGGGAAATCAATATGATGTTTCCCACTTTCTTGTGGCGGATGATGTGCTCTGGTTGGTGGGAGATCATATTAAAAAACTCGCAGTTAGCGAAGGCGGGAATGTCGTTGGTGAAACCAATTTTTCTGTTAATAGGAAGTACAGGCGAATTGCCAAAAATAGGAGCGGAACCATTTTTCTGGCGACAGAATCGGACCTGTATACTTTTCGAAATACTGAAAACGGGCCATCCATCAAAAAAATATTCGGATCAAATGATCCTCACAGGGTAGACGAACTTCCTTTTAAAACCATTTCAAACCTCCATTTTACATTCGATACATCAAATTTGACTGAAGCGATATGGGTGAGTTCCGGCAATGGACTTGGGTTGTTATGGTCCGGTTTTTTTCAGGGCCTTTCCGGGTTGGCCAATGACAATATTCTGGCATTATGCCCAACAGATGGCGGCCAGATCCTGGTCTCCCAGGGGAACATTACTAGGGTGGATGTTACGGGTTCCTCGATTGGATTTAAAAAGGATAATGCGCTGAATGGTATTACAGGCATTACTTCCCATAAGAATATTACCTGGTATGGAACAGGAAACGGGCAGATCCTTCAGGTACCGGAGCAGGGTCCAACAAAAAAAATAGACCTTTCCCGGCGGGGGGGCGGCATTTTTTTCATGAATGCCGATCACCAGGGCGACGTCTGGCTTTGCCAGGCCCCTTTGGACAAACCAATTATGGGGGCGGCCAGGCTCAATAAGGATGGCACTATCGTTGAATACGGTACCGAAAAGGGATTTGACTCCCGCGTTTTGGTCGTTCGCGAGGGAGGCAGGAATGAATTATATGCAGCCGGCATAGGAACAGGAACCTATCTCTATAAGTATGATCGCACCTCGGATGAATTTGTTAACAAAAGCCTGGTTTTTCCCTTTGAGGTCAGTGGAAATTTTGAAGTGCACGATATGGCGGTAGACAATTTGGGAATTGTATGGTTAGCAACCACTGACGGACTTCTCAAATATGACACGGAAACCATCCGGAGGGTAAATTTAGGAGAATATACGCTTAGTGAGATCCGGTCAGTAACTTCAATGTCTGACGGTACACTGTGGTTGGCTACGGATACTGATGGCCTTATTCATCTCGACGCATCTAGTCATTATGTCCTGTTTGACGAGAAAAGTGGTACGCCTTCCAAAGTAGCCTCGTACAGATGCCTGGCATTGGATAGCGATTCCCGTCTTTGGGTGGGTACTGCCGAAGGTGTGGTGTATTCTTCTCAATTGCTTCCCGGGCCGCAGGAAACAAAGACACCGGTTCTGAGATCGGTTGTCATCGGGGAAGAAGAGGTGTCAACTGGTGAAGAAATTCAAATAACCGAAACCGAAGTAGTGCAACTGGCTGTTGCGACAATAACGTATCCAAGCACAGATATCGGCTATCAATACAAAGTATTCCAAAGTGATTTGCACTCAGACGAGATCGATGATATTATTTGGACGGAAACTGAAACCGCCCGATTTCGGTTAAATGGTCTAACCAGCGGTACTTATAAAGTATATGTTAGGGGCCAGAAAGAAGGAGGATACAGTTGGAGTAAGCCCTTGCAAATGATGGTTAACGTGTCTGAACTGTGGTACCATAGGTGGTGGGCATTGTTGTCTTTTGCTATTCTTGGGTTCTTGTTCTTTTGGTATTTTGTAAGGCGATGGTTTTTAAACAGGATCGGCAGTTTAAATGCGTCTTTGCTTCAAAAACAAAACGAACTCAACATCAAAGAGGCCGAAATTGCAGCACAGATCGATACGATTAAACATCAGCGTGAAGAAATAAAAAATACCGGCACCAATATTTATTTATTGAATAGATTGCTGCGCCAGTTTCCGAAGAATGCCACGTGGAAAACCATGATTACGGCTTTGAGGCAATTGGTTGAATTGCCGACCGGGATAGATGCCTTTGAAATTGCCTATAAAAGGGGTGAAAACATCATATACTCCGGCTATGAACGTGGGAAGAAAACCATCATTAACAGGCAGGAAGAATTCAATGAGAAGGAGAACCTGGCGAGTTGTGTCATGGTAACGGGCAAATCCTTAATGCTTAATGATTTTGAAAAGGAGTCTATTTCGTATATCAGCGGCAGGGATAGCCGGGGATTTATTTCCCGCCTTCTTCATCCGCTCGAAAATAGTAATGGAACACCGGTGGTACTATGTATCTATGCCCGGCAAAAAGATGCCTTTTCACAACGCGATATGACACTGATACAAATTCTTGCCGCCTTCCTGGCCGTAAATGCGAAAGACCAGTTAAAATGATATGATCAAACAAGCTGATATATCCCGATTAATCACCATTCTGGTGGCCTTATGTGGCTCCGTTGGCCTGGCGAACACGGCGAACGATACATTGCGGGTGGGCATACACCCTCATCCACCTTTTGTAGTCAGTGATAGTGGGGGATATTCTGGGGTTTCCATTGAATTATGGCAAAAAATTGCGGATGAATTAGGCGTTCCATACAGATTTGTAGCATTCAGCGATGAGGTAGGTATTATGCGTTCTCTGGACTATAAAGAGCTCGATATTACCATCAATCCCCTGACCAATAGCCCCGGTCGCATAGAACAATTTCAGGTAAGCCAACCCTTTTACATTTCAAGCATTGGGATTGCAACCACCACCAACAGTCAAAGTCAGTTTCAAATTTTTCTGAACAACTTTTTTTCGAGGGATTTTTTAAAACTTGTTTTATTGTTGGTAATGGTTTTATTCATATTTGGCACTATTCTTTGGTTTGTTGAGCGAAGGAATAACAAATATCAATTCAGACCTGGAATTAAAGGATTATTTGATGGGCTCTGGTGGGCTGCGGTTACGATGACCACAGTGGGATATGGCGATAAGGCTCCAAAGAGTCATGCCGGCAAAACAATCGCAATTATATGGATGTTCACGGCAATCATTATCATTTCAAGTTTTACCGCCACGATCGCTTCCACCCTGACTGTGAATACGCTCGAAGCGGATATCAATGGGCTAGAAGATGTGAAAACCATCGATAAAATTGGAGTTGTCGGTGCCTCGGACGGAGAACTTTTTGTACTTCGCCACCAGATGCGCCCGTCCCGTATATTCAGGACCCCACAACAGGCGCTGAGGGCGCTCGCCGGTAAGGAGATTGAGGTTTTGGTCTATGACAGGACAACCATGGAATATTTGATTAGAACGAATAAATTGGAATTAAAGGTCAGTCTGCTCCCGCTGACCTTTCAAAAGCAATACCGATGTTTTATAATGCCTAAAGGGCATCCGCTTTTTGATGAGGTGAACAGGGAACTATTGGTACAGATTCAGTCATTATCGTGGATTGAGACCCTGAAAAAATATGGCCTGGATGAATGATATATGCTTTTATATGCGGTAATTGCGATAGTTTATACCTTGGGAGGCATAATAACTTTTGATAACTTTAAGGGTAAGGTTTTGGACTAAAAACCTACTTTTATACCGAAATAATTATAGTGAGGAATTGAATATGTCAGAAAATAGAGAAAGAATCAAAACGCTTATTTTGGGGTCAGGGCCTGCGGGGTACACCGCGGCTATCTATGCGGCCAGGGCCGACCTAAAACCTGTGATGTATACGGGCATGGAACCGGGGGGTCAATTGACTACGACAACCGAAGTGGATAATTTTCCAGGCTATCCGGAAGGGATTGATGGCCCTACGATGATGGTGCAGTTGCAGCGGCAGGCAGAACGGTTTGGTACCGAGGTACGCATTGGGATGGCAACAGCAGTTGAATTTAGTGATGAAGTCGGCGGAATTCACAAGGTGACCATAGACAATGACAAAGTGGTTGAAGCGGAGACGGTTATTATATCTACCGGGGCTACCGCAAAATATTTAAACATTCCCAGTGAACAACGTTTACGAGGGGGTGGAGTTTCAGCATGTGCGGTATGTGACGGATTTTTCTATAAGGGGCAGGAGGTTGCTATCGTTGGTGGTGGAGATACCGCGGCGGAGGAAGCTTCTTACCTGGCCAATATTTGCAAAAAAGTGACCATGCTTGTCCGTAAGGACTATATGCGGGCCTCCAAGGCCATGCAGCACCGTGTGCACAGTTTGCCTAATATCGATCTGCGCTATAATACTGAAGTAGACGAACTTCTTGGAGAGCAGGTTGTGGAAGGCGTTCGGATGGTCAATAACAAAACTGGGAAGAAAGAGGAGATCGCGATCACCGGGTTTTTTGTAGCTATTGGTCACAAACCGAATACCGATATTTTTAAAGGGCAATTAGAGATGGATGACACTGGATATCTGATCACCAAGGGTAAATCGACAAAAACCAGTAAGCCGGGCGTATTTGCAAGCGGGGACGTTCAGGACAAAGAATATAGACAGGCAGTCACCGCTGCCGGGACCGGCTGTATGGCGGCCCTTGATGCGGAACGTTATCTTGCAACGATAGAAACTCCTGAAGAAGTTGCGTAACCCTGAAACGTAATACACCATTAAGCAAGCCGCCTCTAAACCAGGGCGGCTTTTTCTTGAGGATCAGTCAAGTCGTTTATAATTTTCGGAAGTCATTCGTTTTCCTTCCGGATCCAGGAATATTTGGCTATACTTGTCTTTCTGCAGTTGCAATTCCATATGCCACTCCATATTTTCATTCGCGATTTTCCGCATAGAGGCCGACATGTAATCCAATCGTTCAGTGAGGGTGCTGTCCGTAGTTACGTAGGACCCATACCCAAACCATTCTACTGAATCGGTCGGCACGTATCGGGTCCACA
>DATGCB010000439.1:0-2618 GCA_035312365.1 Eudoraea sp.
AGGGTTTTCTTTCCGGCACCCACAACTTTCCGTACGCCAATTTCACCACACCTCTTAATTGCATACGCTGTGGATAAATTCACAAAATTAATGCAGGAGATAAGCAGTAAAAATATGGCGGCGACCGTAAATATTCGAATATATTCAATCTGGCCACCACTGACCCGGGCTTGTTCATCAAATTGGCCATAGAGATAATCATCAGAGAATTTTTGTAAAATACTCCCTTCCTGGTAGTCCCCGTCCCCCTTTATATTGGCCTGAAAAAGATCATTCACTTTTTTAGCGACGAGTTCCGGGTCCGCATCTGGCCTTAAAAGAAGTACGCCCTGCATGCCATTGTTACCCCATTCAAGCATCCAGTCATTATCTGCGAGGTATTTATTAAATCCGTAATAAAAATCATTTTGGATTGAGGACTGTCCCGGGAAATCGGCATAAACCGCATCTACCGTAAAATTGCCATTGTCATGGATGTGTACAACACTCCCTAAGGCTGCCTGAGTCCAGTCTGAGCCCCACAAACGTTTTGCAAGGCTTTCAGAAATTGCCAGGGCTTCCGTCTTTTTGTCCAGTTGTGTAATGTCTCCAAGCAACACCGGAAATGAGAAGCCGGAAAAAAAGTCGGCGTTGGCAAAGGTCCCTTTGGCCCTGTGGTGTGTATTATCAACCGTTAAATTATCTTCAAATGTAGCGCCAAGGGTAATGTATTTTTCAACTTCGGGCAGTTGCTCTGCAGCAGTTTTAAGCAATGGATATGAAATCCCCTCATAAACGTCCAAAACCCCATTCTCCAAAGGAATCGTCCGTTTTACGCGGTATAATTGTTCATCCCTTTCGTGGAATTTATCCATGACGTATTCGTCGTGTACCCAAAGGAGCATCAAAAATGAAACCGTCAGTGCCGTGGACAGGCCGATGACGTTTATTAGGAAATACCCCTTATTTTTCATCAGGGTTCGCCAGGCGATTTTGAGATAATTTTTGATCATGGTGTCCTCTTTTTAATTGAAATTATTTCATTCTGTCCGCAAACTGTTGACCGGGTTGGTCCTTGCCGCCCTAAATGCCTGATAACTCACGGTAAGCATGGCAATTACCAATGCTGAAAAACCGCCAAGAACGTAAACCACCCAGGTTATATCAATATGGTAGGCATATGTCTGAAGCCATTGTCCCATAAAATATGCCGTAACAGGAGCAGCAATGCAAAAAGAAATGGCAATAAGCAAAACGTACTCTTTTGAGAACAGGTATACAATATTGCCTATGGTAGCTCCAAGTACTTTTCGGATTCCGGCTTCCTTTGTCCGTTGGTTTACAATAAAAGAGGCAAGTCCGTAAAGTCCCAGACAACTTAAAAAAATTGCAATGGCGGCTGCAATTTTATAAAGCTGTGATAGTTTCTTTTCCTGAGTATAGTAATTCGCCACTTTATCGTCCAGATATTGATAGTCAAATACGTAATCCGGGAACGTATTGTCCCACAATTTTTCGATGGCTCCCAAGCTACCCCCCATATTTTTTGCCGTCAGTTTTATACCTGCCTGAGAGTACCAATTAGGATTATTGAACATGAAGACAGGCGACAAAGGATCCCTGAACGAACGCACATTAAAATCTTTTACAACACCCACTATGGGCCCTTTTACCTCATCGTAGTAGTCAATTTCCTTGTTTAGTATTTCATCCGGATCGTCAAAACCAAGCGCATGCATCAAAGTTTCATTGATGAGAAATTCATAACCGAAATCGGCCTTTTTAATACTCCTCCCGGCCACCAGGGAAAGGTCATAGGTTGATAAATAGGCGTGGTCTACTCCTTTTGCAATTGAGAAAAAATCCGTACGTTCAGGTTCATGGTTAAATTTAAACTTGCTCCAGTTATTTAGCCCCCGGTTTTCCGTTGGTGTATCGGAGCTAAAGCTTACATTTTTAATTCCATTCAGAGCAATTAATGCTTCCTGAAGGTATCCTATTTTGCCCCTGCTAAGGCTATCCGTTGGAATATCTACATTAACCAATGCCGTCCTGTTGTAGCCCAATGACTGACTTGTAAAGTAATCCATTTGCTTAACCACTATCAGGGTTCCGAAAATCAAGCCTTGTGCAATGACAAATTGAAACACGACCAGGGATCTGCGCAATGTAATACCTTCGGAACCTTTTGTATTCGCCTTACCCTTTAAAACGTCTATTGCTTTGTTCCGCGACAATACCATAGAAGGATAATAACCCGCCAGTAAAGTAACTGCCACTGTAATTAAAAGAAGGAATAGCACCACATTCTGGCGCAGGACCTGATTTGGCTGCAGGGACATATCCATTAAGTTACCGAAGAAGCTCAGGGAGGGCATAACGATCCCTATTGCGAGGACTACTGCCAAAAAGACAATTAAAAACGTTTCTGTCAAAAACTGGGCTCTCAGTTGCCTGCTATTACTCCCTAGCACCTTCCGTACTCCAATTTCCCTGTACCGGTCGACGGCCTGTGCAGTAGATAGGTTGATGAAGTTGACGCATGAAATCAGTAAAATAAACGCTGCAATGATCCAAAGGGCATTTATAAGTTTGTGGCCGGTGGTTTTACCATTGAAATTACCTGTCTCTGTATCAAA
>DATGCB010000440.1:0-8818 GCA_035312365.1 Eudoraea sp.
CGGGGAATTTTCGCTGTATTTTCAAGGCCAGAAAAAATTTCCTGCAAATTACATAGAAAATCGCATAAAACACACCGGCAATCAGAAGGTAACGTCCAATAAGCAGTAGGGTGGCATACCCCCAGACTTCAATTTGTGAAAGTTCTCCGTACCCCATGATCAGTTCATTTTAGTGGGATGGCTGTGGCAACCACCCGTTACCATGGCTTTCAAATTTCCTTCGAAATCCTCATCGAGAACATTGCCGCTTTTACGATGGCAAAACGGGCATGCATTCATGTCCCCGTTCGTATCCACATAAAATCCTTTTACACCTGCACTAAAACATCCGATCCGCCTCTGGTAGTAACCGTGATAGGTAACGATGGGATACCCGGCATAGGCCTTATTGAAATTTATTTTCTCAAAAAATGCCTCCAGCGTACTGAAATGTTGCGGCCCCAGGGCAACATCCTGCCCGGCATAGTGCCCAACAGCTTTGGGTTCCAGGATTTGTACAAATGAGACCCCCAGTTTTTTTGCTACATCCATATATGCCATCAGGTTACCCTCTGAAATAAAATCTTTCGTGGCACACAGGCTTAAGGCGGTGACAAGCTGGTGATCCAGCGCATTTTTAACCCCCTGCTCTACCCAGTAAAAAGCGTTTTTAAAACCCCTGAATGTGTTGTGTTTTTCAGGGACAAAGTGATCCAGGCTGATAATAACTCCTGTAAGTCCGGCGGCCTTCAGTGCCGCGGCGTTTTCAGCATGTAGTTTAAACCCGGAGGTTGCCACCCAGAAATCGGTCCCCGGGGCTGCGCCTTGTAATACGTTGAGCAAAGCACCCATCTTTAACAGTGGTTCACCCCCTGAAAACTGGATCTGGCTGACGCCCCTGTCCTGCAGTTTTTTAAGGATACGACGCATGCTATGCGCAGATAGGACATCCTTTTTGTTAAGGTTCTCCCATTCATAGCAATGCTCACATTGCAGGGCACATTTTTTGGTAATTGCCATAAATACGGTATTGAATCTGTTGACCGCAAGGCGCACGGGTTTAAAATCGTTTAACTGGGATGCAATAAATTGCCTGTATACAAGGCTATTCCAGCCCGGAGTATAAAGGCCCATATAGTATTTTCCACCGGCATAGACCATTTTCTGAAGGCGATGGTCCCCAAGGAATTGCTTTCGCAAGGCAACAAGGAAACCTAGGGCACGGATCCAGTCCACAGGGTTCCTGTAACATTGAACAGCTATGCTAAGGAGGGTTGCCTTAAGCCGCAGATGCGTCCACCACAGCGCTAAACCCGTCACCGTTTTCACCTCCCTTTTATACCCAGCCGCCGGGCACACGGTCCGTTCTGTTTGAACAAACTCTTCAATGGGGGTCCTGACAACTGCTTCCGGACTATTCATCGTTCAGGGCTATATCTGCAGGTTCTTCCATGGCCATTACAGCCATATACATGTTCTCGGAAAAGCGGGTAAAAGTGTGCTTTTCCCTAAAGGCCTTCAGGCGTTTAAAATCAGGAATACCATCATAGTCCCTGATATAGTTGTAATACCCGCGGTTAACCAAAAAGGCCGACTGTACCATTCCCGGTTGTAAGGCAGGTGCCTTAAAGGTAACGGTGACCTCATTGCCAATTTCTGGCTGTGTCAGGTAGTCTCCGTCTGCTTTCAGGAGTAAGGATGTGACATCCCTCCCCTCCTCGTCAATTGCACCCGCCGGGGCGATCTTTGTTATGTTGTACCCTGTATTTTCCGAATAATCAATGCCGGCATAATCCAGTTCCCAGAATTTAAACCCGCATTCCAATTTTACCTGTACCTTACCCGGGGGCAGGTCCCTGAGGTCAAGCGGTACTGCAAGGTCCCTCGTGGCCATGGGGCCAACACTTGATAAGTGCCCTGCGAGTTCCCATCCATTCCAACCCTTTACAAATACGGAAAGGGGGATGTGCTGATCTTCCATCCACTTTATGCTGGTTTCTCTGGGAATGTCTTGCTGCTTTTTTTGGAAGGTGTTGTAATATGCCCCGAATTGTTCGTTGAATTTGCCAAAAACATAATCCAGCCAGAGTGAGTTTTTTGCCGTAAGCCATAGTTTGGCCTTTTGGGCTTCCGGGGGTTTGTCGAATTCCAGAACCAACTCCCTGGTACTTTCCGGGGTAGACGGGCCTTCATCAAATCCATAAAAAATATCATCAACGGACAAAAGGGGATGGATAGGAACGTGTGAGGACCTGTTATGGGCCGCTGTCGGGGGGTGGAGATCCTTAAAAACCTGGAGTTCCCCCTGATTGTCCGGGACTAGTTTTGTACCGGGATCGTGCTCCGCAATCCACAATTCCAGTAAGTCGGTATGTTGTATTTCCCTGAGTTCGTTTGTCACCATGAGTGTATAGTTGCCATGTTCGGGATAGAATCCGGGGAGCGATAAATAATCCAGGCGCTGCATTTGGGGGGTGATCACCCCGGGGTACAGTTCCCCCATAAAAACATAAGTGTCCCCATCCCTGATATAAACAAAAGGACAGGAGCTCTTGGTCGCCAGGATGACGATTAAAGACACGAAAAGGATGCCTATGGTCGTCCCCACCACAGTTAAGATGGTACGGCCCGTATCGTGATTGTTTACTGAGATTGATCGGATATCCTCAAAATTGATCATCAATTGCTGGCCGACCACCGGAACTATGGTCGTGTCCACCTCAAAATGAAGTTCATTCAGCGGCTGCTTTTCGTAATTTCTATAGCGATATGATTTATTTGGCACCCTATTATATGACGCACGATGTTGTTCGCCAGGCAACAGGACCATTCCTGAAATGGTTCGGGTATCCTCATTTACCGTCAGATCCCGGAGGTGCCAAGATTCATTGATCATCGCATAATGATCCTGTCCGTTAAATTCCCGGATTTGTTCGGCCATATTTTCCCTGGTAAGCGGGACTTCCTTTACCCTGTAGTAGTTACACCCCATGGGTAGTTGCAGTACGAGGAAAGCGAGTAGCACAGACAAAAACCGTGTGATTTTGTGGTCTGTTTTGAAATAGTGCAGGGGCCTGATTCGTGTATTCTTTGTTGTATTCATAATCGGCTGGGTTTGATAAATAGTTAATCTAACCCCTAAGCTGCACTTTCTTAATGAATACCATGTCCGAAAAAATACAAACTGGATAAATTCGGACAAACTACACCATTCGGCCATCCCCGGAATGGAGGGCCTGTCCCCGCCAAATTATTTGTGCACAGGGCTTAAGGCGGATTTTTATTTATATATTTAGTGGAATATTAAAACGCATCCATTGAAAAATCTGGTAAGAGCCATCCTCGCCTTTTTAGGTGCGAAAAAATTGGGTGGGGGCAAATGCGGTTGCATTGGCACCCTTGTGTTATTCATTATTCTGTACTGGTTGCTCGGTTACGTATTTGAGGTGTTTTAATCCTTCGGTACCTGGCAAACGTTGGTAGTGCGGAAGTAATTGCAGATGCAGACGATGCAACAAGCAGGTACCCCTCTTTGGAAGGCAGCATTGAATTGCCCCGATCCGCTCATCGGGTCACCCCAATATTGATACCCCCCAGCAACGGTTAAAGAGAAACTTCCTCCTGCCCTGGCCAGGGAATCATCTTTTCATACCTGTTCCCAACCTATAAATTTCTATTTTTGCCGGATGGTAAAACAACGGCATTCCCAGTTAGAATTTGTGGCCCTGATGGCCTCCCTCATGTCCATTGCGGCTTTGGCCCTGGATGCTCTACTGCCTGCCCTGGATATAATAGGCCTGGCGGTAGGCACGTCGAGTCCGGCAGATCATCAGTTGCTGGTTATTTTATTCTTCCTGGGCCTGGGTGTGGGCCCGCTTTTTTTTGGACCCATATCCGACAGCATAGGCCGTAAACCTGTGGTGTACATGGGCTTCGCCCTCTTTATACTGGCAAGCATGCTATGCATTTATGCCGAAAGCCTTCTCTGGATGGTGACAGGCCGTATCCTCCAGGGGATTGCACTTTCCGCTCCGCGTACCATCAGCATCGCAATGATCCGGGATAGCTACAGTGGCAACTATATGGCCAGGATCATGTCGTTCGTTACGGTGGTTTTTATCCTCGTCCCCATTGTTGCGCCCGCCATGGGAAAATTTGTGCTCGACCATTATGGCTGGGAAGCTATCTTCCTGGTGCAGGTCATCTTTAGTATCCTCGTAGGTATCTGGTTCTGGAAGCGACAGCCCGAAACCCTTCCGGAGCGCTATAAAACCAGGTTTCGCGGCGCCATTTTTATCGATGGGTGCAAACAGATCTTCAGTTATAAACAAACGATTGTCTTCACCCTGATCTGGGGATTTATTACCGGTTCTTTCCTGGTCTACCTCAGTACGGCACAGCAAATTTTTCAGGAGCAATACGGGCTGAAAGAAGCTTTTCCCTACATATTCGCAGCCCTCGCCATCACCGTAGGCACCTCTACCCTTTTAAACGGTACCCTGGTCCTTCGTTTTGGAATGCTTCGATTGGTCTCCCTGGCACTTCTGGCTTTTATTACCACCCCCACGATCTACATTATGTTGTTCCACAACTCCGGGAACCCCTCCCTGGTGGCATTGCTGATTTTCTTTGGGATGCAGTTTTTTGCGGTGGGGTTCCTTTTTGGTAACCTAAGGTCGCTGGCGATGGAACCTGTAGGCCATATCGCAGGGATCGGAGCGGCCATCACAGGGTTTATCGCAACTGTAATGGCCGTGCCCATCAGCGGTTTTATCGGGTATTTTGTGATCGATACCGTGTTGCCTATGTTCACAGGATTCCTGTTCTTTGGCATTATCTCCGTAGCCATTCTGGGTTATTACCTGTTCACCAAAAAGAGTGGTGCCATTTCAGCATAGGCAAAATAAATGTTTTTAAGTTTTTGTTTACTTTAGTTCCACTAACTAGTTCTTAATCAATCCCTGACCTTCTATCCACGGTGCCCCGGCCGCCTTCAGTTCGGCCTCCAGTGCCGGGAGGCTTCCGGTAACCATTGCATTGAGTTTCCCTTTAATGGCGTTTAGCTGGCTTTGGGCAACATTCAGGGCAGCTTTATGTGTTGGCGTGGGGCCGTATGTACTGCTTGAAAGTGCCACAGCCCCGAGGAATTCTGCCGAAGTGGGGTTGGGTTTGGACTTCTCTCCTACCTCGGCTTTGGCCTTATTGCCGTTCAATTCGGTATCGATCTTCAAAATCTGAGTTCTGGCTTCATGGACCTTTTCAAACAACGCCGCAGAAGGTGATGTTGCGTTTTGCAACGCTCGCTGCATGGCGTCTACCTTGAGTTTGCTTTCTTTTAAAACGGTCTGTGTTGCCTTCAGATCCTGCTGAAAATCTTCAAACGTGTTGCGGAATGCAGCAATTTCCTCATGGGAGGCCCCTTGGAGGGCACCTTTGGCCAAAGGGACTACCTTAAAGGGTTTTGGCGGGGCTAATGATGTTTGTTCACCGTCCACCAATTTACTAAGGGCCACTGTATAAGTACCCGGGGTTGCCCGGATCGTCAGGTCAAAATATTCTTCCACCGACTTGGGAGGCTGCAACTCCTCCCCGCTTCTTTCTGCCACATCCAATGCCCAGTTCACACGGTTAAACCCCTTTTTATTGCCGCCCTTTACAACTTTGACCACCTGGTTCTTTTCGTCTTTGACCGTAAGCAGAATGGCCGGGCCCTGCTGCAATTTTTCGGCCTCCAGGGCATCCCAACCGGGAAAGGGCACAGCGGTTTTTTTCTTTTCCGCTTCCTTTCGGATGTTTTTAAGCGATGGTATGGAGTCCTTTAAAAAATAGGTGAACACCGCCCCGAAAGGTGGGTTGGGCGCAGCGTATTCGGCATTTCCCTGCCCGTAGATCTCGGACTTGGGAACGTACCACCAGGCCGGTTTTACATCGAACATGGTCGCTTCTTCTGTCAAGGTCTCCGCAGTAAAATCTCGCAGGGGGGAAAGGTCGTCAAGCACATAGAATCCCCTTCCAAAGGAGGCTGCCACGAGATCATTCTCACGTCTTTGAATGGTAATATCCCGTATGGCGATGGTAGGTAACCCGCCCTTGAGCTGTGTCCATTTACTACCGCCGTCCCTGGTGAAATAAACCCCGTATTCCGTGGCCGCGAACAGGAGGTCCTTTTGCACATGATCCTGGACCAGTCGCCATGTCAGCAATCGCTGGGGCAGGTTCCCGTTGATGCTGGTCCATGTCCTTCCCCGGTCCGTACTTTTGATAAGGTAGGGTTTAAAATCGCCATATTTATGGTTGTCAAGGGCTGCATAGACCGTAGAAGCCTCAAAGAGATCTGCACGCACATCATTGACAAAGGCAGTGACCGGGATTCCTTTTATGCTTCCCAACTCCAACTTACGCCATTCGGCACCGCCATCCTCACTGACCTGTATGATCCCGTCATCAGTGCCGGCGTACAGCAAGCCTTCTTCCAGAGGCGATTCTGCCAGGGAGGTTATGCTGTTGTAATTAGACATGGCATTGACATCCCATGCATTGTCCCAACTTTGCTGCCCGCCCATGATGGGCAGGGCCAATCGTTCCTGGTTGCGTGTAAGGTCACCGGAAATGGCCTGCCAGCTATCCCCCCGGTTTTCTGACTTCCAGACCCTCTGGGAGGCATAATAGAGCCGGGTTGGCTTATGGGGGCTAACCAAAATAGGCGCGTCCCAATTAAAGCGTTCCGCCGGTTCCCCCAGGGCAGGTTGCGGCTGGATGAACACGGTTTCCCCGGTCGTCTGGTCTATCCGCCATAACCAGCCTTCCTGGAACTCCCCATAGGTAATATCCGGGTTTCTGGGTTCAACAGCCGATTGATGTCCGTCTGCATCCAGAGTAATCCACCAATCCGAATTGACAATACCTGCACTGTTCCTTGTCCTCGAAGGCCCGCCGTGGGACCCATTATCCTGGGTACCCCCATAGATATGATAAAAAGGCAAGGCATCGTCAACGGCTACCTTGTAATACTGTGTTACCGGAAGGTTCCTGATAAACTTCCAGGTTTTGGTCCGGTCAAAGCTTTCATAGAGCCCCCCATCGGTACCAAACAGGACATAGTTCGGATCTGAGGGTTTAAAGGACATGGCATGACTGTCCACGTGTTTCTTTTTCTCATTCATGTCCACAAAGGTCTTTCCGTGATCGTCGGAAACCTTCACAATGTTGTTCATAAGGTATAGTCTGCCATTTTCATGGGGGGACGCATACAGTTCCTGGTAATAATGCGGGCCTGTTCCCCCCGAGACCGTGTTCGACTGCTTTTTCCAGGACTGCCCGCCGTCGGATGACATGATGACCCCGCCTTTTAAACGATCGAGCTCTATAGCGGCATAGATAATGTCCGGGTTAAAATGATTCATGGCCAGGCCTATTTTGCCCAAATTGGACTTGGGGATACCCATGGTGAGTTTAACCCAGGTATCGCCCCCATCCGCGCTTTTATGGATCCCGGATCCGGGTCCACCACCCAGATAGGCTGCCACCGTCCGGTGGCGCTGCCAGGTGGCCGCATACAACACATCGGGGTTCCCGGGGTCTATGAGGAGGTCGGTGGCTCCCACCCATTCGGTATCACCCAGAGTCCGTGTCCAGCTATTGCCGCCGTCCGTGGATTTATATACACCCCGTTCTCCCCCTTTTCTCCATAAAGGGCCCTGGGCGGCAACCCAGATCACATCGGAGTTTTCCGGGTGTACCAGGATTTTGGAAATGTGTTCGGATTGTTTCAGGCCCTTGTTGGCCCAGGATTTACCGCTGTCATGGCTTACATAGATACCATCCCCAAACCCAACATGGCGGCCCCCGACATTTTCCCCGCTGCCTACCCATACCGTATTGGGATTATTCGCATCAATGGTAACGCAGCCAATAGAATATGATTCTTGCTTGTCGAACACCGGCTTCCATGTAGTTCCCGAATTGACGGTTTTCCAAACTCCGCCGGAACCCACGGCCACATACCACATATTTTCATTTTTTGGATGGATGGCGATATCGGCAATCCGCCCCGAGGTAAGTGCCGGGCCAAGGTTGCGGAACTTTAATCCTGAAAATGCCGCCGTATCGGCAAGTTGTGAAAAAAGGGACGGGATCATTCCCAGCAGGCATAAAAGGACAATGGCCCTTTGGTTTATTTGTTTCATATTGTCTCTCGTTAAATTGATTTCGGCGGGTTGAAAATACTTAAAATTACACAAATCGCAAGGCCTGCTCATCAGGTTTTTTACCGGATGGTAAACCTTCTTGTATGAAACAATTCGGGCGGGCCATGAGGTACATTTTCAGGCATATAACTGTCGAATAACCGGGAGAGGTTATTACCAGCCAGGTCCTCAAGTTTTACATCAACATTCAGGACGTAAACGCCTTTTTTCCAATAATTAACAGGTGTAAAATAAATTTCTTCTTCCTGCTCAGACAAGACAAAATGACCCCCCAGTACGTCACCATCGGGACTAGTGACTGCGAGGGTCTCCTGCGCCAGGATTGCATCAATCGCCTCCCCGAATTGCAGGCGTAACGGTTCCTTGCTACCCGCCCGGGGAACCAAAATTTTCCAGGTGTTGATATCCGGTTTCCGGCTATCGCGATCTGTTACGTACAACCCTTTTCTCACCTGGCTTCTGAGTGGCATTCCCCTGGCTGACATCCAGGATCCGGAAATGCTTATTTCGTACTCATGTCCCTTTGTTAAGGGCAGGCCTTTTTCCCTGTTGGGGATGAGGTCTGTTTTAATTCGGCCGGGTTCGAGCCATAGGGTAAGCCGGTCGTGCTCTTTGTTCCACAATTCCGATTC
>DATGCB010000441.1:0-5337 GCA_035312365.1 Eudoraea sp.
GGGCATTGGCTTTTTCAATGGCAAATTTAGCAGCGTGTTCAACGATCCAGTTAAAATTGTGCTGCCCCACTGAATGTACGTCTGCATCCGGAGCAGGGTTACAGAAGTCAATCGCATATGGCGTGCCATTTCTGACGGCAAATTCCACCGTGTTAAAGTCATAGCCCAAAGCATTGTTGAGTGCTATGGTGTAGTCATGGATGGTTTTCATGAGTTTTTGGTGTTCCTTCCCGGTAGTCTTGGGTTCGGTCACATAACGCTCGTGAAAGGCATTCCTGGGTTCGTAAGGCATGATATGTACATATTTCCGGCCCAGGCAATATACCCTGTAATAATCCTCAAAAACGATTTCCTCCTGAAGCATCATAACCAATTGTCCGGTTTCCTCGTGTTTGGCAAACAGGTCATCGGGGTTTTCCACTTTATATACGCTTTTCCATCCGCCTCCCGAATGTGGTTTCATATATGCGGGGAATCCGATGTAATTAAATATATACTCCCAATCCAAAGGTGCTTTCAGGTTTCTGAAGGATTTTTCAGTGGTATCGGCAGGCCTCTCTTTGGACGGCAACAAAATTGTTTTAGGTACCGGTATCCCCAGTTCCACTGAAAGGCAATTGTTAAAAAACTTTTCATCTGCGCTCCACCAAAAGGGATTGTTGATGACTGCAGTCCCCATTAAAGAAGCATTTTTCAGGTATGCCCGGTAGAAGGGCACTTCCTGGGAAATACGGTCAATAATCACATGATAACCGTAATCTATCCCTTGCTGGACCTTATCAATAGTCACCGCTTCGGCCACAACCTCGCCTTTCCCCAATTCGTTCACCTTATCTATAAATGCCCAGGGGAAGGTATCTTCCATTCCAAATAATATTCCTACTCTTTTAGCCATGATACGTTTAATTAATTGTTTTAGTGTTTGCTAAATTTAAAAATAACGTGCTATATACTCCGGAAAGACCATTTTCCATAAGGGCCAGTCATGATCTATCCATTTTTTTTCATCATACCAGTAAGGAATGCCCTTCGAGTCCAGGATACCGGCCATATGTTGATTTTTTGGTTTACAACTGTCCCATTCTGAAGTACTCAGTACAATCTGCATATGTTGGTATTTCCAGGCCTCCTCATTTTGCATAAACTCATCCGGACAGTTAAAATAAATGCGCATGTCATCGGACAGGGGTGTCATATTCCGAATATTAAAAACCCCGCTCATGGAAAACAGATGTGAAACCAGGTCGGGAAACCGGAAGGCAGTATTGGCCGCGTGGTACCCTCCAAAACTTACCCCGGCAACTGCCAGCCTGTGTGTATTGCATTCATTCTGGATGTATGGGATCAATTCGTTTCGAAGGAATTGCATATACAATTCATAGTTGTGTACCTTGATTTCGGAGGCCATACCGTCGTCATAAAATGACATCATATCTATGGTTTCAACATTGAAAAGTTTTATACGGCCTTCCTCTACAAATTGCATGACCGAGCCATTAAGCCCAAAATCCCTGTTCTGAGTATACTGACCCCCCGAGGACGGAAACATTAATATAGGATGACCCCAATGACCTGTAATTTCAAGGTTGATATTTCTATTTAGTGAATTCGAAAAATAGGGTATGTGCTGTATATTCGCCATTTCCTTAAATGTAATTTAAATATGTTGATTTCCCAACTTACAAAGGCCGGCAAAACTAATTTATTTTCCGATACGACATCCATTTTTTTTATGAAATCGTTATACTTGCAGACTGGTTTTCAAAGGCATGCAATTTCAAATTGATTTTATAAGCTTAAGGGGGAGCTTTTATTCTAATTCCTTGCACCGCTATGTCAGATTTCGGTGGGTTGCACCCCCTGCTTACAGGGATTCCTCAAAACTTTACCCGGTGCTGATGATGAACGATGGGCAGGACTTTAACGGCATGGGTCTGGAAAAATCACTGACTTCCGCTTTCAGGCGGAAATCTATCACACCGTTCATTTATATAGGTATCGAATCAAACGAAAACCGAATGCAGGAATACGGCACGGCAACCACTGCCGATTATAAAGGCCGTGGCCGTAAGGCCGGCAATTATTCCAAATTTATCATCAGCGAGTTTATCCCATTTTTAAAACGCGAATTTAAGGTTTCCCAAAACGGAAGGGACTGGGTGTACTGTGGAATGTCCCTGGGTGGCCTTTCTGCATTTGACATTGTGTATAATCACCCCAGGGACTTTGGAAAAGTAGGGGTCTTCAGTGGTTCTTTCTGGTGGCGAAATAAAGGATATATAAAAAAAGATAAAGAGGATAGAAGCCGCATTGTTCTGGACATGGTAAAACACGGCTTATTACACAACCACCTTAAATTCTGGTTTCAATGTGGTACGGAAGACGAACTGGCCGACCGAAATCAAAATGGAGTCATCGACGCTATTGATGATACGCTGGATCTTATTGAAGAACTTAAGAAAAAGGGATATTCCTATCCCGGTGATATTACCTATGTGGAATTGGAAGGTGGAAAACACGATCTGCCAACCTGGGGAAAACTATTCCCCGATTTTATCCAATGGGCCTTCACAAAATGATCCGGCTTTCGGGCTTTCGGCGCCATTATTTCTGAAAAACCTTTAATCAATTCCCAAACCCCCTAATATATTACCAAAAGAAAAACAGGCCGGGAAAAATCCAAAGTTTTAGTCAGGTGAACCCTTTTTCCGTAGTGTAGCGATTATGGACGTTAAGAATTATCGGAGCCCAGGACGCCATTGATTTAAAAGGTACGGTGTGCCTTTTAAATTATGGGCGAGATGATGCGGCTGGCTTTAGCAGTAGATAGGCCATCGCTCCAGCTGGATCCTCACTCAAAATGTACACTGTACATTTTTCCTTCGGCCCTGCTTCGTTTCTTTATTGTTCATTTTGCCTTGATGCAAATGCGGAGCATTCATGAATACCTTTAAAATAAAATAGAATTCACATGAATAAAATGAACCAAAAAATCAAGAAGGTTTATTAGGAAATTTTTGGCCAGGGCCAAAACCATGGACGCTGCTACCGCTCCATGCTCTTTTTCGCTAACGCGAAACGCACTTCCGCTGGCAGCGCCATTATTTCTGAAAAACCTTCGTTTCCCTCATTCTTAGTACAAATCCCTTGATTTACTTCGAAAAGAAAAATAGGCCGGGTTTTTTAATACTTTGGCATGAATGAAAGTAATCCTTCTCTGAGAATAGGTCGAGGAAGCTTTGAATGGTACTCGTTCCGCCAAAGGCGGAATGGCAAAGTTCTGAGACCGGTTTTTTGTGTTTTGCGAAAAAATTTGTGCAGAGAAGGTGCCTTTTTCTTTGCTTCGTTTCTTTTGGGCAAGCAAAAGAAATGAAGAAGGCTAGTCATCGCTCCATCCTGCTCCTCAACCCCTCCGTCCTTCGCCTTTGGCTCAGGCCACCTCCCCCTAGAAAAGGGGAGGAGTTGAAACCCCAGTTCCAATGGATGTTTAGAGGTATATCTTTTTCCGTAGTGTAGGGAGTACGGGTACTAAGGAAGTTTAAAGCCTATACTTTGATAAAGATCTTCCTTTTGTACATCACATAGGCAACCAGGACATAGAAAGACACTACCGTAAGGCCATATAAAAGGGAGGAGAGTTTGGCCGGGATGAAATCATGGACATAAATGGTATTAAACAACCAGCCATGAAGCGTCATATCTTCGGTCACCCGGACAGAATAAAATATTTTGGTAATGAAGCTGGATAAAAAGTAGACGGTTATAGCATTGGCTCCGGCGTATTTAAATATGCTTCCAAAACGGATACCTCTTATGTCGGTCACATAAAAGATCAGGGCTAAAAACAGATTGGCCCATCCCGCGGTTACAAGGACAAAACTACTGGTCCAAAGCGCTTTATTTATTGGAAATACCAGGTTCCACAGGGAACCAATGATCAGCATCCCTCCTCCCAAACCCACCAAAATAGTTGCCTTTTTGTGTTGTTTTGAAGTTAAAATCAATCCGGTAAATATTCCCAAGAGTGCAGAAACGATTGCCGGAATGGTACTCAGCAAACCCTCAGGATCGTAATCTTCCTTGTAGTTATGCGTCCCAAAAACCTGTACATCCACATAATTCGCCAGATTATTAGGTGCCCTTTCCAGGGTAGATTCCATGCCGTTCACCGGAACATACCCCATAAGAAACCAATAGCCAATCAACAGCAGCACAGAAATGCCCAGGAGGTTTTTCCAATGGACATTGATAAATAGAATAGCAGCAAAAAAGAATACCACCCCAATACGTTGCAATACCCCTGGAAACCGAATATCCTCAAAGTTTTTAATAAAGGGAAAGTAGATGGTAAAGGCCCCGAGGAAAAGGCCAAGGCCGACCAGTTTTAAACTTCGGATGGTAATTTTCCTGTAGGTTGCCAGGTTCGTCGGCTTGCTTTTGTAGGCAAATACAATGGAAGTCCCAACTATGAACAGGAAAAAGGGAAATACCAGATCGGTAGGTGTATATCCATGCCATGCCGCATGCAGAAAAGGGGCATAGACATCGGACCAGGTCCCCGGTGTGTTTACCAGGATCATCAGAACAATGGTCAGGCCCCTGAAAATGTCAACGGATACTATTCTTTCTTTTATCACTTTTTCATCCATGTGTTTCTCCCGTCAGTCTCTTCCGCGTTGCGACTGCAGACATAAAAGATCCCTGGAATGGGCCGCAGGATGGTTGGAATTTCCTTATTGGCACGTTCTGCCTACAATAGATTATCCTTCATTCTGTTCCAGGCCTTTACCAGTAAAAATCCTGAAATTGCAGCCACCAGTGTGAGTACCATGGCCGAGGTGGTTCGCCCATAGATCCAGTATCCGGTCGCAAACATGATGGAATAAATCAATACACATCCAAGCAGCATGGCTGTAATTCCGGCAGGAACACTCCATTTTTCCCTGGTATTTACAATTTCGACATCATCCGATTTTGCCTCATCAACTACCCTGGTCCACCCGGGGCCTCCCGGCTGTATTTTTTTATAAAAGGAACGGAGTACTTCCTTGGACTCCGGTTGCGTAACAAATGTCGCGGTCAACCAAATGGCCGAGGTTACTACCACTACAAAAGGATATTCTGTCCAATCCGGGAATACCCCTGTATCGGCAGCAAACAGCATTGGTCCCAGGGCGGTGGTCTTTAGCAGTATAGATATGATTCCTGAGGCAAACATGGCTGTAATTTCACTCCAGGCATTGATCCTCCACCAGAACCACCTCAAAATAAATATCAATCCTGTCCCTGCCCCAAACACCAATAGTATCTCGAACAACTAAGGGCATTTTGCAAAGC
>DATGCB010000442.1:0-5381 GCA_035312365.1 Eudoraea sp.
GGATGAAGCCAGTACTGCCCCCGGTGGAATATTGCCACCACCGCCACCGCTGCTGACGGCGTTA
This sequence comes from Eudoraea sp., assembly GCA_035312365.1. Lineage (GTDB taxonomy): Bacteria > Bacteroidota > Bacteroidia > Flavobacteriales > Flavobacteriaceae > JAFMPW01. The sequence continues at coordinate 65 of DATGCB010000442.1, forward strand.
ACGGTAATGGTCACCGTATCGGTATCGGTTAAGCCTTCTTCATCTGTAACCGTTAAGGTAACTTCATAAACCCCGGCATTGTCAAATGTACGGCTGGGATTCGCCTGGCCAGAAGCATCATTAGGAGTAAAATTCCATAAATGACTGGTGATCCCTTTATCATCTGAAGAACTGCTACTGCTGAATTGTACCTGTAAAGGAGCATCCCCGCTTAGCGGACTGGCCCCGGCTACTGCCACGGGAGCTTCATTTTCCGGTTGTGGCTCCGTTACGTTAATGGTCACGGAGGCCTTGTCCGTCAGGCCGTTTTCGTCGGTAACGGTCAGTTCCACGGCATAGGTACCTGCATCAGAAAAAGTATGACCAGGGTTCGCATTTGAGGAAGTACCGCCATCCTTGAAATTCCAGGAATAACCTGCCACTCCGTTGTCGTCGGTGGAATTACTGCCTGTAAAGGAGACCTGCAATGGTGCCTCTCCCGACAGGGGAGTGGCGCTGGCCTTGGCTACCGGTGCCTCATTGTCTTCGGCGTTCACGGTAATGGTCACCGTATCCGTATCGTTTAAACCTTCTGCATCCGTTACCGTTAAGGTCACTTCATAGCTTCCCACTTCAGAAAAAGTATGCGAAGGATTGCTACTGGTAGAAGTGGCTCCATCCTTGAAGTTCCAGGAATAGCCTGTTATATCGTTATCATCACTCGAATTGCTGCCGGTAAAAGACACCGTCAGGGGTGCCCCGCCACTAGACGGGCTGGCATCGGCAATGGAAATAGGTGGATTGTTTTCAGCAGGGTCGCCTTCGATGGTTCCCTCCTCACCGGTACTCGGTTCCTCTTCAGCAGCAGGTGCCGGTTCTTCCTCCACAATTACAATAGCCTCGGCATCTTCCGGGGCATTGTACGTCACTATTAATTTGGGTCCTATTTTAGACGGGTGTTCCTTGGATGCAATGGCCAGGTCGTTGCCCTGCTCATGTTCCAGGATCAAGGTGGTTTCCTCCGGTAATAAGTCGGATGCGCTCAGGGGTATTTCCTCCGTGGATCCGATCTTGTATTCCTTAATCAGATTACCCAGTATAATGTCGATATCCGGGGCTGTACCCTCCACCAGATTCGTTTCGGTCCATTCACTGGAAATGCCTTTATAAACATTGATGGTCCCGCTTCCCTCATCACCGTTTATTGTAAACTCCAGGGTAGCATCTGTTACATATCCCCCGATTTCGTCAATGGGACTAAGATCGAACAGCAAATAACTGGTTCTGTTATCCTCATCTAAACGGATGATCTGTTGATTGTATCCTTTACCACTTTGCACGTAGGCGTCCTCGGCTGGCCCGAACGTGGTAGTCCTGCTTTCAAAACCATCTTCTATGGCCCCTTCAGTTTCTTCAGGTACAGGTTCTTCTTCAGGCGTTTCTTCGGGTTGACTTTCTGGCTCCGGGTCCGCTTCCTCTTCCCCGGCCTGCTCTTCTTCTTCAGCCTGTTTGCGTTCTTCTATATTGGCAATAGGGTCATTTAAGATGGCGTCTGTTAAAATATCAATGTCCTTGCTACAGGAGTAAAAGAGAAGGAATCCAAAAATAAGCAGTATCATGACAGATACCTTAGTGGGGTGGGGTGTCATAAGTAGGGGTTACTTAACAGTCAATTGATCAGTTTTTTGGTTTGTCGACATTCAATGATAAATTAGAAGTTAACAGTAAATGATAAACTTTAATTTATCGGTAAAAATTGTGTTTAATTCGATGAAGCGCAGCAAATTAAGAAAACAATCCTGATTTTTCGATGAACTGCCACAATAATTTAAAAAACACAACGATATGCCCCCCGGACGATTGGGTTAATCAATTCATAAAAGTGTCCCGGGACTGCTCCTGGATGCCCTGGTATAACCGGCACTCCGAAGAGATCATTATGGCAAAGAATACGTTGAAACGCGGGATTTAGACGTTGAAAGGATACACTTTAACATCATTTTAAGAAAAAAATCGACGAACTGCATACTTTGTACTATTTTTCTGATACATATTGGCTCCGCCGTACAACAATTCACGAAGGCTGGCAACATAAATTTAAGGAAGGATTCCGAACATTGGCATGACGGAAAAGGGGAGGAGGTAAGCTGAAAACTAAAACACAAGTAGGCTCCAAAAACAATCACAACGTTTAACCAGTGCAATATTGGACCACTTTGCTAAACTAACGTGAAGAATGGATAAGCAATTTAGTGCCGAAAATCCTCTTACCCTAACCCTAAAGGGCAAGGATTTTCCCGATTCTGGTTATTTGACGAGGAATTTTTCCACCCTTTAGGGCTGGGGAACAGAAAAATTCGCTTGGTTTGCTTATTCATTATTCACGTTAAACTAATATCCTTTTTTAGAATCCAGTTCCGCATAAATGGCTAGCGCCCGGGCCATCAGATCCCTATCACAGTTTAGGTGGGCGTATTTTGATGGACTGTGCTTTTTGCCTGCGGCCATCACGGCATCCATCTTTAGCCTGGATCTGACGTGTTCAAAAACCGTATTGGGTTCTTCTATGAGATCCTCGAAAGAAACGAGAAGAAATTCCGTATCAAAATGATCCAGTAAATATTCATAGTAATTGATCCATACAGCGACCCAATAATTCAGTTCGTCATGCCCGTATTTTTCCCTGTATTGGGTAAAGCCTTCGGTGAGCAGGAACGGTTTGTGGCCCAGGCCAAACTCGTGATGCCCCAGATAGTTGAAATAATCGAGCACAAAAGGATCCTCCTTTTGATTTTCAGAAAAAGTCCCGTGCAATTTCATCAGAGAAGCGGCATGGGTCAGGGGCTCCCGGAAAAGGATAATGATCTTATGGTTCTCGATTTTCTTAAGCGCGGACAGTCTTAAAATATTGTTGTTGTTCTTGGATATGTACTTGTCTTTCTTTTTAGAATAGCAGATCAGGGCCACATAGGAACGGTATTTTACCAAGACTTTTTCATCGACTTTATGCGGAAGCATCCCTTCCTTTATATAGGAATCCCTTAAAAATACCTTCCAGAAATACTCGTCAAATTCCTCGGGTGAATTTCCATCGATGATGATCCCATCCTTATGCGCTCTTTCATGTTTGGCGATTTTTAACTTCTTATTCCACAAATTCGGGGATAGCAGCATGGGCATGTTGGAGTATTGGAGGGATGCATACTCCCCTGTGCTGAATATTTTATTCATCAGTGCGGTAGTTCCGGACCTGGCCAGGCCGGTGATAAAGACGTATTCCCGGACTGGGTGTTCCTGTGCTTTTTTACCAAAAAGTATTTCCTCCATCTCCAGTGATGACCTGGAAAGGAAATAATTGGATAAGTAAAGTTTATGAAGATTTTTTTCTGCTCTTGAGTAACTTGACATATTGCTTTTTTACAACGATATAGAAGACAACGGCTATTACAGAGGTCAAAATACCCCACAGGCTATACAGCGCTTCCGAATGAAGGTTTGAAAAATATCGTTCGAGCAGGAATATGAGCATAAAAGGGGCTATAAACAACAGAATACTACCTATTAATTTCAGAAGATAAACCACCTGCTTCGAAATTTGCCGCATCAGGGCCTTTTGTTTCTCTTCATCTGTGATATCCTTAGCTGCCATGACCCGCAACTGGGTTTTGTAGGAATGGGTAAGGTTGCTCACAAGGGCTACTATTCCCAGATTATCAAAAATAAGGCAGGAAAGCACTGTAAGTATAAAAATTAAGAGATAGATCAATTACCCTTTTGTTATTTTACTCTTCAGGAAGTTAAAAAACCTTTTTAAGGGCAACCAGAAAATGGCCACCAGAAAAGCAAAGAAAGTTAGAAATATACCGGTAATCACTGCAATTATGCCGCCTCCAAGGCCAGGTCCTAGATATAAAAACATGGGCTAATTTTTTTAATAAATTATTCTGCTCCAGAAAAGACTTGAGATGTGCTCATCGTCTATTCGTTTAACGTATTCAATTTTCTTTTGGATAGAATCCCCTATGATGATTCTGCCATTATTGGTGTCCTCAATAAACACCTCCCCATTGGTTAAAATTTCGCACCTTCCCGAGGTATAGGTACGGATCCCCTCATTTTTCATTAACCTGTTATAGGGTGTTATGACAGAATCCTTTTCAAAATTATAAATATAAACGTCATTGTTGGCCCTTTTGTTGCTAAAAAAAAGATTCTCATCGGTCATTCTGGGATCAATGGTGCTCTCTTCGCGGATAACATCATTCCCGAAAACCACAATTTTATTATGGTCGAGGAAGTCAGCATCGTGTTGGTTGTACCAGGGTCCCTGCCGTAACCAAAGTATTTTATTTGTTGAGGGCCGGTATAGGAAAACTGCACTCAGGTTCCTGCAGGAAACCAGCAGATCGCCTTTTTTCCAAAATTCGGAATCTTCCAAAGCGGGTTGGATATCATTTAAATGGATCGGGTCGCTGATAAACTGACCTTTGCCCAGCAGCAACTTTTCATAACCATTCTCCAGCAAGATCTCCAGTACGGATTTATTAAAAAGAAGGTTGCCGTTCCCGGGGTCTATTCTGGTGATCGCATCATCTATCAATACCTCTTTATAGGCATCGTAGGCAACTGGCAGGAAATCATATTTTCCGGAGAGAAAAGGGCGTGAACATACAAACAGCTTCCCTTCATGGTCTTGTTCTATGGTATGGTGGTACCGCCTGTCTTTTTTTAACCACGTAATCCCATTATTGCTGTCGATCCTTGCCATTAAACTCGTAAGCTGGGAAGTGAAGATGAGGCTGCTGTCGGCGGCGAGAAAAGGGTGCAGGAAATACAGGTCACTACCCTCCTGCTGTTTTTGAGGATTCTCGGGATTATGGGCCTCTCTATAAAGGGCCTGATTGTCGGGTTCCCATCGTTTTATCGTCTTCCCATTAGTTAAATCGATCAATTCCACTTTCTGACCAAATCGCATATCCTTATAAGAAACCAATAATTTCGGATATTCAGACTTCGCAACATTTTTTGCATACGATACTCCGCCCGGTTGTTCCGAGTTACTGAGCATAAACTCACCAGGTTGCAAACTTCTTTTGGCAAGGGAGGGAATCTCGGCCATAAACCGTACCGGTTTGGCAAGGACTCCCCACCGTTCATCGCTGTCATCATTTAAATAGATGTTTCTGACAAATGAGGACAACAATATGGAATAAAAGAATAATCCGGCCAACACAATAAAGGCGATCCTTATTTTTTTCATAGGGCAAATAACCAAAATTTCTTACTAATTCTTTATATATACCCGGAATATCTCGGTGTATTCCGACTTATTTTCGAT
>DATGCB010000443.1:0-10716 GCA_035312365.1 Eudoraea sp.
TACGTTATACCAAAAATACCAATGTCCGGTTTCAAACCAATGGGGTTGTTGGGAACTCCAAACACCGAACAAGGATTAACGAATTTTGAATTACAGGTGTGAATGGCTGCTTTGACTCCAAAGCAGACGGTCACGTAATCCGCTAACTACCCACAATTTTTGGCAACTTGATATATTATTCGTATTTTGAAATACCATGTCATTTATGGCGTAAGGACGATAAGGGAAGGTGATGGTAGACATTTGGAATGCCGAATGACCAGGCTAGGACCAGAGGATCTAACATTATGAGTTTTACTGATACAATAATAAGTTCCTGACTGACCGCTTTTGGTCGCTTTGTGACGGTCACAAAGCTACTAGTATTCAACACTTTACTGGATTTTGAAAGTAAATTTATCTATTATAAAATACAAGTCTGTCATTTGACCCAATCTCAATCGATAAAACTCAGGATAATGAAAAATCTCACATCTACTATCCCACGCACAATAGCAACTTTGTTAATTTCTTTCCTATTATTTTGTTTAAGTCCATATGCTAATGCCCAAAATGCTGACAATAATGTTCGGGTGATTCAAGAATTGAATGAAAAGTGGGCTGAGTTATTTAGAAATAAAGATGCCGGGGGCATGGCCGCTCTATATTCAGATGACTGTGTGAGAATACCAAATAATAATCCAGTGACCAAAGGTAGGGAAGCATTGGAACAGGCTTATATTAAAGAGTTCTCACCAATCTGGAAGAATAACTTCATTTTCGAAACATATGTTCATGATGTTGTTGTTTCTGGAGATCTTGCAACCATGAGAGGTAAATCTGTTTTAACTATTGACGGGAAGAAGTCCGCAGGAAACTGGGTAGCCGTACTCAAACGCGATCCGGTAAAAAATTGGCAGTTCTTGTGGACCACAAACAATAATATAGTTGATTAGCAAACCACATTGCCATTAAGTGAGACGACATGTTTTTGACCGGCGGCTTTTGGCTAGAAGCTGCCATTTAAGAATTCAATTATCAAAATAAGCGAAGTTTCCTGGTATCGCCCTATACGTAGCCCAACAACGGCTATGCCGCCATGCCTTATTTTCATAGTTTTATTCTTGGCACTGGCGCATAGCCAGGACCGTTAGCCTTCATTAGGACAATGAAAACCAATGATAACGTTCTTCCGAAAAATTAGGCAAAAGTTGCTTTCTGAAAACCGATTCAGTAAGTATATATTTTATGCCATAGGTGAAATTTTACTTGTGGTAATCGGAATTTTAATTGCCCTGCAAATTAACAACTGGAATAACAATCGAATAGAAGATTTGAATGAGGAAGTGCTTATATCGAATATTATTGAAGATCTTAGCTACGATCATAAAATTCTTACCGAATTGATTGCACAGGCAAAAACCAAGCAAAGCATACACGTAAAACTTTACAATGAATCATTAGCAAAATCCATGGCAAGCCAGGATGATCCTATTTCTAGCGAATTATTGGAACTAATATTTCTCCTTAGCAAGACCTGGGATAATCATCAGAATGTTGGACAGGAAATATCAGATAGAGAAATCAGAAGAGAACTTAATAAATATTTTAGTGATTACAATGTAACCAACAATTATGTCGATATTCATAATGATGCCGTTATTGAGTTGAGGCAATATGGTAGGCGACATAAACTTCTAAACCTCGATGTAATATTTAATTCCAATCCTAATCAACAAAGTTTTGACCCAAATACGGTAATTCATACAGATAGGTTCAGAGCAATATTGGGGACAAATGAATTTAAATATCTTCTTGTTGAGTTGTATCTCGGAAACCAGGACGTTATACAGTGGTTGGAGACACTCTTAAAAAGTAATGAGTTCTTGCGATCGAAATTAACAGAATATATGAATTGATTACTTCGAGAAGTTAATTATAGCTTCTAGAGCTTCATCCGCATTTTTATGTATAAAATTGCCCTGATACCCTATGGTAGTGCTCAAATGGGTATGCCTATATAGTTTTTGAAGCATCTGTGGAGAAACCTTATCACCGGCAATATTTCCAAAGCTATGACGAGCAATATGATTGGTAATTTTTTTGTCAATTTCTGCTGGTTCAGAAATCGTTTTGAGATTTGCATTATTCTTTTTAATAGATGTTTTTATCACTGAATAAATGGCTTTATAATCGTTGGATAGAATTTCCTTAAGCTCAGGGAAAATGTACTCAGTAGTACCCCTTTTATGTTTTTCGTAATGTTGGAGAATATTAATTGCGGCTGTAGGAAGTTTTAAGGAATCGGCCTTGTTATTTTTACCCATTTTATAATATACCCGATCTCCTACTATATCATTCCAACGCATTCTTAAAACATCTGAAATTCTGGCCCCCACAAGATAAAATGAGAAGAGAAAAACATTTCTGGTATGCCAAAATGTCCGTTCCTGGTTCTAAAACCAAAGGCCTCGATCCTACGGATCTCAAATTCATCAAGTCCTATTTTAAGGGTTTGAGGGTATTGACTTCCCCCAGTTAAACCGGACCGATTAAAACCAGAGAATTCCCGGCGAATAAATGTTTAACTTTAAAACGAATAATTGCCTATGAAACGGTTAAATTATGCGCGTTGTCTTCAGCCTGCGCCTAAGCTTTCCAGAGTTGCCAGGGTTTTCTGTACTCCGGTTTCAGGTAGTCATTGGGTCCCGGATGGTTCGTGATTGTCCCGTGGGTGTCATCCCATTGCAATTTTAATCCGCTCCGGTATGCAATATTCCCCAAATGTGCCACAAGTGCAGCATTCCTGCCCATTTTTATAGTACAGTTAGGTTGCCGGCGGTTCCTTACACAGTTGAGGAAATTCTTCGTATGCTCATCCAGGCCACTGCCCTGACTTTCCCTCGGGGGGAGCGCTTCAGTCCGATAAGCGCCATTTTCCTGCAATGGCAATACCTGCCATTGTTTTCTGTTTATGGCAAGGATCCCATTCTCCCCGATAAAGGCCACCCCGGGTTCGCCTGAATCTGCCAGGTATGGGGAAGTACCCATGGCCATGAATTGTTCCCAAATAAAACTGAAGCCATCAAATTCGTAAACGGTGGTAAGCGTATCAGGGGTTTCGGCAGCATTATCGGGGAAGGCCAGCTTTCCACCTATTGCCACGACCGATTTAGGGGCCGAAACATTCATTCCGGCCAGCACTATATCGATCATATGTACGCCCCAGTCCGTCATAAGCCCTCCGGCATAATCCCAGAAATAACGAAAGGAACCGTGAAAGCGGTTTCGATTGAAAGGGCGCAAAGGCGCAGGTCCCAGCCAGCGGTCATAATCAACTCCTTCGGGTGGAGCAGCGTCCGGAACCACTTCAAAGCCGCGTCCATAATTTACGTCGGCCCAGGCCTTCACCTGCCTGATCTTTCCGAGGGCTCCGCTACCGAGGTATTCCAGGGCAGCATGCCAATGTGGGTCGCTACGCTGCCATTGCCCAACCTGAACCACGTTCCCGTATTTTTCGGCGGCCCTGACCATCAGATTGGCTTCATAAATGCTATTGGCTATGGGTTTTTCAATATACACATCCTTCCCGGCTGCACATGCGTCTATCATCTGTATGCAATGCCAGTGATCGGGTGTCCCTATAATCACCGCGTCTAATTCTTTCAGTTGTAACAATTCACGGTGGTCCTTAAAGGCAGCCACGTGCTGCCCGGTGATTTGTTGAAGTTCGTTGGTACGTTGCGAAAGGAGGTTGGCATCCACATCACAAAGTGCAGTACAACGCGTACCCTGGTTTTTGAGAAAAGACCTCAGGTCTGCCCATCCCATCCCCCTCACGCCGATTAGGCCCACACGTATCAGGGGATCTTCAACAGGTTTTTTTTCCATCGCCAGGCCATTTACTGGAAGCGTCGTGGCCAGTGATGCAACCCCCAGGTTTTTTATAAAGTCTCGTCGCCCACTCATAGTTACACAATTTGGGATTCAAGGTACTGCTTTTTTCAAAAAAGTACTGGAAGTCTGCCTATTGGTTTAGCCGTATTCCCGATTGAGATTAACGCCTGGAACGGTTTATTTCAATATCGGAGGCAGCCTTTGATATGCAAACGATGCTATTTTACCTCAGATATATCCCATTTTCACACCCCTGGATAAAATTGTACAGATATCTGATAATGGAGCAGTGTTCCATGGAAAAAATCCTCCCGAATTTTGTCATCGAATTAAAGGCGGTGCCGGCACCATCGCCAACCGATTAAAAAAATTGCTGTGAAAGAGAAAATATCAAACAAAAAGGCTTTATTGGCCCTGGCCATCGGTGGATTTGGAATAGGTCTCACCGAATTTGTTATCATGGGTATTTTACCCGACGTGGCCGCCTCGCTCAACATTAGTATTCCACAGGCGGGACATTTTATTGCGGCCTATGCTTTGGGAGTGGTTGTCGGGGCCCCGTTGCTTACGAGTATAAGTGGAAAACTATTACCCCACCGGATGTTGCTGTGGTTAATGGTTTGGTTTACCGTATTTAATACATTGTCCGCTTTTTCATGGAACTATGGTGCAATGCTCGCAATGAGGTTCCTTTCAGGGCTGCCACATGGTGCCTTTTTTGGTATCGGCGCAGTGGTTGCCGGAAACCTGGCTAAGGAAGGGAAATCGGCTCAGGCGATTGCCATGATGTTTGCCGGCCTTACGGTTGCCAATGTGATCGGGGTTCCCATGGGCACCTACATTGGTCATGAATACCATTGGAGTGCGTCCTTTCTCATGGTGGGGGTGGTAGGGCTACTTACATTGGCAAGCATTCTCCTGTGGATGCCAAGGTTAAAAAACAAGGCCCGGAATCCCGGGGATACCCGCGATAAGGGGATTAAAAATTCAGAGCTCTGGATATTGATTTCCCTCACAACCATTGGTACCGGTGGGTTTTTTGCCTGGTATAGCTATATTGCCCCATTGATAACCCAGGTGGCACATCTGTCAGAAAACATGGTAAGTTATGCCATGATCCTTGCAGGGCTTGGGATGGTCCTCGGCAATTTTCTGGGTGCCCGGATGGCCGGACTGTTTTCTCCGCTGAAAGCGGTTGCTATTAGCCTTTCCTCCATGGTACTTGTATTGATCATCAACTCGTTATTCGCATTTAACCCATACGTGGTTATCGCGATGACCTTTGTCATTGGATTGATTTCATTTACCGTGGCTACCCCCATACAGATGGCAATCATCAATGTGGCAAAAGGTTCTGAAATGCTGGGTTCGTCTCTGAATCAAAGCGCCTTTAACATGGGCAATGCATCAGGAGCGTATTTTGCAGGGTTGCCTATTTTATATGGGTATGGAGTGGCCTCTGCAGGATTGGTCGGAGCGTTTCTGGCCTTTCTCGGAGTTGCAATTGCCGTAGGATTGCTCATTTACAGAAAGGAAAAGGGAAAAAGGATAACCCGCATCGCATTTTCCCGCTGACCATTCGGGTTTTATCACGATATATTATGGTTCATAAACGAGCCATAAAACCCTAAACGATAGTATATTAACCCATGGAATCCTTAAAAAAAACATAAAAAGGTAATATAGTATATAAATAGGATAATATCGTCGTTTTTTGAAAATCTACATAGAGGGAATTTTGCAGTGTATAATTTAAATATACATGTTATGAAAAAAACAGAATTTTATCCAACGATATGGCAAACGATACCATATTCATATGATGTGTTTGGCCAATGTGATGCAGAAGGGAAGCAAATAAAGGACCTGGTACTTAAAAGTAAGGTTGCATCTGAAAAAGGGGTTTCGGAAATGACCCTCAACATCTCCGGGCTCTCTGCATTTGACAAAAAAGGAAAAGAACATTTTATTACAGATTTTACCCGGCAGGCGGTGTTAAACCTTAAAGGGATGCATACGGGACTTTTTATCAAGTCTAAAAGCGTGCTCCGGTTAAAAGCAGGCGAATACACCACAATACGGTTTTATCTGGACAGTACAGGTAACCGCTTTGGCTACAGTGACCGAAGTTCGGAAACAATGAACCGGTTTAATCATCTTGATTTTGAGATTGAAAACGGACTCCGGATCAAAGGGAAAGAAGCGAGTCATGTCGTTCTCCGGTTCGATTTTGAACCCTATACCCTAAGCAGTTATTTTAAGCCGGTACAGCAACTTTTTAAAAGGTCCAAATCCTTTAAGACCGCATTGGCCGACAGTTTTTTGGATTAATTGTTAAATAAAAAATAAAAGGAAGGCACCCAATCGGGTGCCTTCTTGTTTTCCATATTTCCTTACGGCCCTAAGGACCTACTGCCGGTCATGAGCGGGTGTGTAAACTCCGGGTATCTGCCGAAATTACACAGATTCCTTAACAATATTAAGTGTTCCGGGAAGTACATTCCGGGTATGATTATGCCAGGATCCCCTAAAATCATTAATTTCATGCTGGCATTCTGGAAAAGATCAGATGATGATGGAAAGCACCCAATATGGACTCCTGAAAGAAGGTACAGGAGTTTTATGACCTCATGGTCGAAAAATTTATAAGAAAGATGTAATTCCCCCCGGGTTAAATTTTAATTAGGACGGTATGAACGAGATTGAGAGGACCTTGGAAAATAAAGGAGTACGCCCCACGGCGATGCGTATCCTGATCTATAAACACATGGCACAGAGGGAAGTTGCCCAGACCCTTACGGATATAGAGCATGCCTTTGCAAAAGCGGACAGGACAACGCTCTACAGAACACTGCGGAAATTTGAGGATAAGGGAATAGTACACCAGATTGAAGACGGCACGGGAATCGCCAAATATGCCCTGTGTGAACCCGGATGCAATTGCGAGATAGACCAGGATTTGCACCTCCATTTCCACTGTACAAGCTGTAGTGAAACGGTTTGCCTGACTGAACATAAGATTCCGCATATCAGTTTGCCTGAAGGCTACCTTGCCGAAGACGCAAATCTGGTCATTACGGGAATTTGCGAGAAATGTAGTGGTCACTAATGCACTTCCATTGCATATCATAAATGGCGACCTTGCCATCATGAAAACGAAAAAAGTCGATCCATCTGCGATCAGTACCAAAATTCCGGAGGTACAATCAAAGGATCACAGCCATGGTCATAGCCCTGGCTCCACCGGCCTTAATGTGTATCTGCCGGCAATTTTTAGTTTTGCGATGCTGGCAGTGGGGATGGTGGCCGACTTTTTAGAGTTGTTGCCATCCTTTAGTGGGTGGGTACGGTTGCTCTGGTATTCCCTGGCATATCTTCCTGTTGGATTCCCTGTCATAAAAGAAGGATGGAATAGTATCAGCAATGGCCGTTTCTTTACGGAATTCCTCTTGATGTCCATAGCAACCCTGGGGGCATTTGCCCTGGGCGAGTATCCTGAAGGGGTTGCCGTGATGTTGTTCTACGCCGTCGGAGAATTGTTTCAGGCGGCAGCGGTAAAACGCTCCAGAGGCAATATTAAAGCACTCCTCGATGAACGTCCGAATACAGCTATGGTTTATCGCAACAATGAATATGTTTCGGTTCAGCCGGAGGAAGTCACTATAGGAGAGAAAATTCAGGTCAGGACCGGGGAGAAAATTCCTTTAGACGGGAAGCTGATATCCAAAAAACCGGCCGTTAATACTGCGGCCATCACCGGGGAGAGTACGCCAGAAACAATATCATCCGGGGAAGCGGTATATGCGGGGACCATAAACCTGGAGGGCGTCGTTGAAGTAGAAACCACAAAGTTGTTTAGCGACAGTTCAATTGCCCGCATCCTTGATATGGTACAAAATGCCACTGCAAGAAAATCTAAAACCGAATTGTTTATCAGGAAATTTGCCCGTGTTTATACGCCTGTCGTGGTCTATCTTGCCATCGGGTTGACCTTCCTGCCTTTCTTCTTTGTGGATGAATATATTTTAAAGGATTGGTTATACCGCGCTTTGATTTTTCTTGTTATTTCCTGTCCCTGTGCCCTGGTGATATCTATTCCATTAGGCTATTTTGGTGGCCTGGGTGCGGCATCCCGAAATGGTATATTGTTTAAAGGGGCTTCTTTCCTGGATGCCGTGACCCGCGTAAATACCGTAGTCATGGACAAAACAGGAACCGTTACCAAAGGTGTCTTTAAGATCAGGGAGGTCAAATCCGTGGGCATGGAGGAGGCCGAATTTATGAAATATCTTCACGCTTTAGAAGGGCAATCTACACATCCGATTGCCAGGGCAATTTCCGAATATGACCTTGAGGAACTGATTTATACGGCCAGCAATGTAACAGAAATTTCAGGCATGGGATTAAGGGGTATGGTCAATGGTAAAAAAGTTTTGGCCGGTAACCGGGCATTGCTGAACTCTTTCCAAATTGAAGTTCCGGCAGACGTGTACGAAATTGCAACGACCCTTGTACTGGTGGCTATCGACGGCCAGTATGCAGGCTACGTCAACATCAGTGATGAACTCAAGTTGGATGCCCGGGCGGCGATGGATGATATCAGGGCAACGGGCATTTCTAAACTTATCATGCTTTCGGGGGATAAAGATTCCATTACCCGGGAAGTAGCTAAAGAACTGGGCATGGACTGGGCCAAAGGCGGATTACTGCCCGAAGATAAATTCAGGGAAGTGGAAAAGTTGAAATCCCAACCGGGTGCCAGGGTGGCTTTTGTCGGCGACGGGATCAACGATGCCCCTGTTTTGGCGACCAGTGATGTGGGGATGGCCATGGGGGGCCTGGGCAGTGACGTGGCCATAGAAACGGCGGATGTTATTATACAGACCGATCAACCTTCAAAAATTGCAAAAGCAATCAGGATAGGACGTTCAACCCGGCGCATTGTATGGCAGAATATCGGACTGGCATTTGGCGTAAAACTGATAGTCCTCACGATGGGCGCTGGCGGACTTGCGACCATGTGGGAAGCCGTGTTTGCCGATGTAGGCGTAGCCTTGCTGGCCATCTTAAACGCGGTTAGACTGCAGCGGATGCGCTGGTAGTAGAACGCCGGTCTGACCAGGAATAGACTTGCACGTGACCGCGGAGTCCAGAGGCGGGATTGAAAAAAGCGCTACCCCGCCACAGAGTATGGTGTGTTTCCGATAGAAACCCCTGCATTTTACTCAAATTGAAAGGATAGGCATTAAAAGTTTTGCAGCTGACCCATGGCCCCATCCACGGTAGCGACCGGAAGTTTACACGCATTGTTCCGGCAAACATAGATCAATGTTTCATCAACCAGAAACCGGTTTTTAAACAAAGGCAGGTCGCTTTCCTCTTCAGACCCCACAACAAGGGTATTTGGTAAATACTGCCCTTTTAAATCCCTGACCAAAGCAGCTGCCTCAGTACCTACCACCGCAATTTCATAGAAGGCATAAGCCTCATTTAAGAGCAGTGATGCCCAGCGGGAATATCCATCGGGATTTGCTTTAAGGGAGGGCAGGATCACTGACAACATCTGCCTTGAATTTTCAAGGTATTCCTTATTGTATTCCAGATGTCCAAGGATAAAAAAATTATGTGCCAATACGGCATTTGCCGATGGGAGAACTCCATCATCTGTTTTAAAAATTTTGGCAATCAGGGCATCATTTCTATTATACCTGAAGAAGACAGAATTCCCGTCCTTGTATTCCTTTTGTACGGTGTGCATTAGTTCCTGCGCAAAGTGAAAGTATGCCTTATCCATAGTTGCACTGTATAACGATAGGCTGGCATTGGCCAGGAATGCATAATCCTCTAAAAACCCCTCGGAGCGTTTGCTTCCTTTCTTATAGGAATGTACCAGGTGTTTGTTCCTATAACTGGATTTAACCAGCGAATGGTAAACGTCTTCGGCTGCGTCTAAAAACTTTGGGTCCCCAAATGCGCCATAGGCATCGACAAGGCCTGCCATAAGCAAGGCATTCCAGGAGGTGATTATTTTATCATCAACCCGGGGTTTAACCCTTTTATTTCGCTCGTTCAGGAATGATTCCTTCCATGCCTGTACCCTGGCCCCAAGGGCTTCGGGGGTCATTTTGTTTACTTTGGCAAAAGCCTCATCCTCCATCGTTTTATACAACACGTACTTTCCATCCTCCCAGACCTTGTCGGGGGAGGTGTTAAAGTACGATGAGAATAAATCATAATCACCGGCTGCGATGGTTTTAAGCTCCTGCTCGTCCCAAATGTAGAATTTGCCTTCTTCCCCTTCACTATCAGCGTCAATTGCCGCAAAGTAACCACCGGCCGAATCCTTCATTTCCCGCTCCAAAAATTCAAAAGTCTCGTAAACTATACGTTTGTATTTAGGATCTTTGAAAAGGGAATACGCTTTGGAGTACATACCTATTAGTTGGGCATTGTCATACAGCATCTTTTCAAAATGGGGTACCTTCCAATAGGGGTCTGTGCTATACCTGAAAAATCCTCCACCAAGATGGTCATAGATACCTCCCAAGGCCATTTTGTCCAATGTGGTTTTAACAAATGAAATGGCAGAATCGTCCTTAACAAGGGTTCCATAATCCATTAAAAATACCTGGTTCCCCGGTATCATAAATTTTTGCATGCCCTTGTTTCCACCCCATTCACTGTCCCAATGGGGTTTCCATTGCGCGACACTTACCTTGAGGTCCTCCTTTTGGGGTCCCTCAATTTTCTGGGGAGGAGTCACGAGGTTTACTTCGCGGATTCCCCTGGCCACCATGTTGGCATATTCCTCGGCTTTTTCAGGATCATTTGAGTATAAAT
>DATGCB010000444.1:0-9538 GCA_035312365.1 Eudoraea sp.
ATTTCTTATACGTAAAATGGGTTGCATTCATTACCTCTTTCAGTTCGGCCAGTTAAATATATCCAATGAATTCACTGGCCGCCAATTTAATCCCCAGCAACTGGCCCATTAATAAAACATCTTCGGAGCTTACCCCAATCAACCACATCAGCGGAGCAAATACTACCCCTAATACAGCCTCCAGTGAAAGTGCTTCAAAAGAAGAATTTGAAGCGACCCAATCGTTTAGGGCAGTGATATCTCCGACCCATCCGAGTATGCCATTGACCATTGCGATAAATGCAATAAAGACCAATAACATAGCACCGACATTAACCGCGAGTTTTAATCCTTCCGTGGTGCCATTGGCAATGGCATCGAGGATATTGGATCCTATTTTCTCCGTGGAGATCTGCACTTCTTTGTCAATTGTTTCGGTCTGAGGAGAGAGAATTTTGGAAACTACGATTGCCCCTGGGGCCGCCATCACCGAAGCGGCCAGCAGGTGCCGCGCAAATTCCAGGCGGAGCGCCTCATCAGTGCCCCCTAAAAAGCCAATATAGGCTGCCAGTACGCCACCGGCAACCGTCGCCATACCGCCAATCATTACCAACAGTATTTCGGACCTGCTCATTTTTTCCAGATAAGCCTTGATCAGGAGCGGGGACTCTGTTTGGCCAAGGAAGATATTACCTGCCACGGAAAGGCTTTCGGCACCCGAAATACCCAGGGATTTGGTCAACAACCAGGCCAGCGCCCTGACAATTTTCTGGATGATACCCAGATAAAACAGTACGGAGGTCAGGGCCGAAAAGAAAATGATGGTAGGTAAAATTTGAAAGGCAAAAACATACCCAATGTTGGGATTTTCAACATTCAGCAAATTACCCAACAGGAATTCGCTGCCCGCCAGGGTGTAATCTAATATATTTACAAAAAATTGCCCGCCTGTTTTGAATATCGCCTGTATCAAAGGGACCTTAAGAATACCTATCGCCAGAAATAGTTGGATCAAAAGCCCAATTCCCGTAGTCCTCCAATTGATGGCTTTCCTGTTAGAACTAAAGAGGAATGATATGAGGATAAGGATCCCCATCCCCAGCAGACCACGCCAAAGAGCGGTGAATGTAAAACCCTGATTTGGGATTATTTGAAGGGTGTCTTGAGGGGAAAAGTCGTTGATGGTAATTGCCTCAATGGTCGGAGGGATGGTATCTTGAGCGAACGTGAAAAAAGGAGCAAACAGTAGAAAGAGAATCACCCAGCGTCCGTAGTGCATAGAATTGATGCTATTTAATCAATTGCGTTTGGATATTTCATCCCTCAATTTAGCGGCTTTTTCATAGTCTTCGTTGGCAACGGCCTTGTCCAACTCCTGGTGTAATTCATCCAGGCTGAGCTCCTTATAGGGGGTGGTCGCAGCGGTATCAATCTCCACGGTTTCACCTTCCTGGAGAATTTCGTCTACCACAATACTGTCGTCACCCTCTTCTTTATCTTTTTCCTTGGATGAAAATTTCAGGAAGATTCCGGCTTTGTCAAGGATGGTCTTATAGGTAAAGATTGGTGCATTGAATCGGAGCGCCAGGGCTATGGCATCGCTCGTCCTCGCATCGATTATTTCTTCGATCTTATCCCGCTCGCAGATAATACTTGAGTAGAAGACACCATCGACCAATTTGTGAATGATCACCTGCTTGACCACAATGTCGAACCGGTCTGCAAAGTTTTTAAAAAGATCGTGCGTTAGCGGCCGGGGGGGTTTTATTTCTTTTTCGAGCGCAATGGCAATAGACTGGGCCTCAAAAGCACCGATGACTATGGGTAGCTTTCGATCTCCGTCAACCTCGTTCAAGATGAGTGCATAGGCGCCATTTTGTGTTTGGCTGTAGGATATCCCTTTTATTTTTAACCGGACTAAGCTCATAAATATCTAGAAACCACGAAGGGCTGTGTCAACAAATGGGTTGCCATGATATTTAAACAGCCCTTTAATGGCACAAATTAACAAAAATTAGGCGTTTTGGGCTTTAAATTCCCTTAATTTTTCTGTGAGTAGGGGAACCACTTCAAAGGCGTCACCCACAATTCCATAGTCGGCTGCTTTAAAAAAGGGCGCTTCAGGATCGGTATTGATCACCACTTTTACCTTGGAGGCACTGACGCCTGCCAAATGTTGTATGGCCCCGGATATTCCTATGGCGATATAGAGGTTGCTGGCTACGGGTTTACCGGTCTGGCCCACATGTTCGCTGTGGGGTCTCCATCCCAGATCAGAAACGGGTTTGGAGCAGGCGGTTGCGGCTCCGAGGACCTCTGCCAATTCCTCTATCATGCCCCAGTTTTCAGGACCTTTCAGCCCTCTTCCTCCAGAGACAACAATATCGGCATCCGCAATGGTCACTTTACCGGCCACCTTGTCCACTTCAACAGATTTTGTGGCCATGTCGGCTTCGCTGACCCCTGGATCAAAGGTTTCCACGCTGGCAGTAACTCTATTTTCAGAAACCCCGTAAGCATTATTTGATACCCCGATGATACAGATGTCCGAACTGATCCGTGTATGGGCAAAACCTTTATTGCTGAATGCTGTACGTTTTACCACGAAGGGATCCGTGCTTTCCGGAGCCGCCACTACATTCGGTACATAGCCGGCTTTGAGTTTTCCGGCCAAAATTGCGGACATAAATTTGGCGTCCGTACTGGAACTTACAATGACCACCTTGATGCCCTCCTTATCCACAGCATTTGCAATAGCCGTGGCATAGGCCCTCGCATTAAAGGGCTTCAGCGTTTCGGACGTAATATTTAACACCTTGGACACGCCGTAGGTTCCCAGTAGGTCCGGGTCTGAGGCATTGAATGATATGGCCGTTACACCGGTGCCGAGTTGCCTGGCAACTTCATGGGCGTATGCGGCCACCTCAAAGGCATTTTTTTTAAATTTTCCGTTATCTGATTCCGTGTATACTAATACTGACATAGTTCTTTATATTTCAATGGTCAAATTCCAAATCCCGATCGTTGCAACTAAGGCCCCTTTATCTTTCCGAATGGGTGTTTTATATCACCTTCGCTTCATTGTGCAACAGCCGGACCAATTCCTCTACATTGCCTGCATCTATGAGTTTTACAGCACCCTTCGGGGCGGGTTTTTCAAATTTTATATCCTCGCTAACCGGAGATGCATCAACGGGCGGTACCACATTCAGCTTTTTTTGACGCGCCATCATAATGCCTCTCATATTCGGGATGCGCAGATCGCTTTCCTCCACCAGCCCTTTTTGTCCCCCGATGATCAGGGGTAGGGTGGTGGCAATCTTTTCCTTTCCACCGTCTATCTCCCGTACCGCTGTGGCCTTGTTGTCCTCAATATCCAGGCGAATGCAGGTATTTACAAAATTCATATCGAGCAACGCCGCCATGATACCAGGTACCATTCCCCCATTGTAATCAATAGATTCCCGTCCGGCAATAATGAGGTCATATCCTCCGTTTTTTACAACTTCCGCCAGTTGTCTTGCAACAAAGAAACCATCCGTTGGCTGTGCGTCGATCCGGATAGCCTCATCAGCACCGATGGCCAGGGCCTTTCTGATGGTAGGTTCAGTTGCAGGGCCTCCCACGGTGGCAACATGTACTGCGGCACCCTGCTTTTCTTTGAACCACATCGCCCTGGTCAGTCCAAATTCATCGTTGGGATTAATTACAAATTGTACCCCGGTACTGTCAAATTTGGTATCACCTTCCGTAAAATTGATTTTGGAGGTCGTATCCGGTACATTACTGATACATACTAATATCTTCATACGGCTGTACGTATTTATGTCGGTTAATAAGGTCGCAAAGATAGCCATTAATTTTGTAATTTACTATGCGCGCATAGTAAATATATCTAATTTTTTTTCTGTACCCCTGCGGCCAGATTGATAGATATTTTCCTATTTTTGTTCGCATTTCACAATCATTTGATCACCTATAAATAATACAGCACAACATGAAAACCTTACAGTTTAGAGAAGCCATCCAGGAGGCGATGTCTGAAGAGATGAGGCGGGACGATACCATATACCTCATGGGAGAGGAAGTTGCGGAGTACAATGGCGCCTACAAGGCTTCGAAGGGAATGTTGGATGAATTTGGACCGGAGCGGGTCATAGACACACCTATATCCGAACTGGGTTTTGCAGGTATCGGGGTGGGATCCGCTATGAATGGAAATCGACCCATTATTGAATATATGACGTTTAATTTCTGTTTGGTGGGGATCGATCAGATCATTAATAATGCTGCAAAAATACGGCAGATGTCCGGGGGACAGTTCAATTGCCCCATTGTTTTCAGAGGCCCGACCGCCTCAGCCGGTCAATTGGGTGCCACCCATTCCCAGGCCTTTGAAAGTTGGTTTGCCAACTGTCCCGGCCTGAAAGTGGTGGTGCCGTCTAACCCCAAGGACGCTAAAGGGCTGTTAAAAACTGCGATCAGGGACGATGATCCGGTTATATTCATGGAATCCGAACAAATGTATGGGGATAAGGGAGAGGTTCCGGAAGAAGAATATACCATACCCCTGGGGGTAGCGGCGATTAAGCGGGAAGGATCCGATGTGACTATTGTATCCTTTGGCAAGATCATCAAAGAGGCATATAAAGCGGCCGATGCCCTTGAAAAGGAAGGGATTAGCTGTGAAATCATTGATTTAAGGACCGTTCGGCCCCTGGATCAGGAAGCCATTCTGACTTCCGTAAAAAAAACAAACCGATTGGTCATCTTGGAGGAAGCCTGGCCCTTTGGGAATGTGGCCACAGAAATCACATATCTGGTACAATCAAAAGCCTTTGACTACCTCGATGCCCCAGTTCAAAAAATCAATACAGCCGACACACCAGCCCCATATTCGCCGGTATTGCTTGAGGAATGGCTGCCCAATTTTGAGGACGTCATAAAGGCTGTTAAGAAAGTGTTATATAAATAAAGAATACGAGATTGTACAGGTATCTTAGCTTCGTCGACCAAGGGTGGACGAAGCTTTTTAGTAAATCCACATAGGTAATTCATTTCCCAAAGCCTGGAAAATTAGGGATGGTTGGCTGAATACATCCCGCAGGTATCGCGAAAGGAATTTATTCTGACGGGGACTTAAAAGGGATACTATTCGACAGGAATTTTACGATCAACCTTATATCAAACTAATGGCTGGTGTTGCCGGTGGCTTTAAAAAGGCACGTCGGGATATTCCAGATGACCCAATGAAGTATTTCCTTTCATATATTTTGCTGCTTTTTTCATTTCTTGCCTTTTCACAGACAAAGGTTGGGGGGATTGTCGTGGACGAAGACGGGACGCCCGTCGCTTTTGCCAACGTTGTATTCCCCAATTCCACGGAAGGTACCATAACCAATGATGATGGCAGATTTTATTTGGAGTCAGACAAAGACTTCAATAGCCTGCAGATTTCCTTTGTGGGATACCAAACTGCCGAATTACTGCTGACGGCAAGGGTAACCTACAATATGGAAATCATTCTTGTGGAAGGGGAACAATTGGATGAAGTTGTGGTCTACGTGGGAAAGCAATCGAAGAAAAACAACCCTGCAGTGGAGATTCTACGAAAAATCTGGGCAAAAAAAAGAATCAATGGCCTTCGCAAATTTAAACAGTACCAATACGACAAATACGAGAAGATAGAATTTGATCTGAACACCATTGACAGTGCTTTAATGAAGAGCAAGATGTTTAAGGGGATGGAATTTGTATTTGCGGATCTTGACACATCCAGGATCACCGGCAAAACCTACCTCCCCCTGTTTCTGAACGAGACATTTTCCAAGATCTATGGGGACAATGTCATGGATGAGGAAAAGGAAGATGTTTTAGGAAATAAGAATTCCGGTTTTAGCAACAATCAGGCGATCATCGGATTTGTCGAGGACCTGTACTCAGATTATGATGTTTACAATAATTATCTGAAATTTTTTGACAAAAGTTTTACAAGTCCCCTTTCCAAGACAGGCGTAGAAACCTATAATTACGTCCTCTCGGATAGTGCTTTTATCGATAATAAGTGGTGTTACCATATAATTTACTACCCCCGCCGCAAGAACGAGCTCACTTTTAAAGGTGATTTTTGGGTAAATGACACTACCTATGCCATAAAAAAAATCAGTCTGGAGGTGACCAAAAGCGCCAATATCAACTGGGTAAAGGATGTCTATATTGAACAGGATTTTGAAGTGGTGAATGATTCTGTCTTCCTCCTGAAACGCGATTATATGTTGAGCGACTTTAGTTTAAATAAAAAGGAAAGATCCAAAGGGGTCTATGGGAAGCGAACAACGGTATACGACCATTATATGTTTAACATTCCCAAACCACGGGACTTTTATAAAAATGAGGCAGATCCTTTTGATCCCATTGTGTTCGACAGGGACAGTATTTTTTGGAAAAATAACCGCCTTGAAGCCCTTAATAAAGACGAGAGTGGCATTTATAAATTGCTGGATACCCTTAAAACGGTCCCAAAATTCAGGACCTATTACGACATTGTAAGCATTTTGGGCTCGGGTTATGTGGAAATCGATCAATGGAATCTTGATATAGGCTCAATTTACGATCTCTTTGGTTATAATGAAGCCGAGGGCATCCGGGTACGGGGAGGCGTAAGGACGTATTTCGGGCAGAACGATCCATGGAGGCTTGAAGGGTACATGGCATACGGAAACGCGGACCGCAAATTTAAACACGGATTTTCAGCCAAGTTTTTAGTCGATAGGAAAAGCCGGCTCATCCTTTCCGCAGGCAACCGGCGCGACGTGGAACAGTTAGGTTTGAGTTTAACGGCGACCAACGATGTCCTGGGCAGGAGTATCGCCTCTTCATCTCTGGTATCCGTTGGCTCCAATGACCGGCTCACCAATATCAACCTGAGCACTTTTAATGTGGAAATGGAGCCACTTACCAATTTCCGGATCCGGTTTGGGGCTTCCTTCCGTACCTTGTCGTCGGCCTTGCCCGATGCCTTTAGCCTGGATTACATAGATCCGCAAGCGCCCTCCGGGATCTCATCGGAAATAAAACAATTTGATCTCAATACGACCCTCATCTATACTCCGGGAAAACGAACCATTGGTTACGGTGTTGAACGCAGGGATATCAATGACAATTACAGTAGCCTGCTGCTTAATTATACCCAGGGGTTAAAGGGTTTTCTGGAGAGTGATTTTAACTATGAAAAAATACAATTCTCCTATTCACAGCCATGGCAGATTGGCGGATTGGGAAGATTGCGGAGCACCATTGAGGTGGGTAAGACCTTTGGAGAGGTTCCCTTGGGTCTTCTAAATGTGATTCCGGGAAACCAGACTTTTTTTACCCTCTATAACACCTTTCCAAATCTTGATTTCTATGAGTTTGTCACGGACACATATACCTCTCTTCATCTGGAACACAATTTTAACGGCAGGCTATTGTCGAGGATCCCATTTATGCGCAACTGGAATTTAAGAGAAATTGTGGGTGTCAGGGGGGTCTGGGGGGATCTCTCAAACGAAAATATAGCTTTGAGCAGCCCGACCAACATTCCCTTATTAGCCCCCAGGGATAAAATTTACTGGGAATATTCCTTTGGTGTGGGGAACATCTTCCGGATATTCCGAATTGACTTTAACTTCAGGGGCAATTACCTGGATAACCCCAACGCTAGGCCCTTTAGCATTACGGGAACCTTCGGATTTAGTTTTTAATGGCCGTTGACTCATTTTAAACCGCAATCAACAGGTCTTTTTGTAGTTCATTTATGGGTGGCAGGAGCGTTTTGTTCGCCATTTTCAGGTATCTTTGTCATCCCAAAATGAGCTATATGAAAGCGACAGATATCACCTCCTTTGATGTTTTAATAGAAATTCCTAAAGGAAGCAGGAACAAATATGAATACGATTTTAAATTAAAGAAGATCCGGTACGACCGGATGATCTTTTCATCAATGATGTATCCTGCGGATTATGGTTTTATCCCTGAAACGCTGGCACTGGATGGTGATCCACTCGACGTGTTGGTTTTGGTTACGGAACCCACTTTCCCCGGCTGTGTGATGGAGGTTAAACCCATTGGAGTATTCCATATGGCCGATGAGAAAGGCCCGGATGAAAAAGTCATCTGTGTCCCGGTTTCTGACCCCATTGGGAGCAGGGTAAATGACCTGTCCGAGCTCAATGCCCATCTGATTAAGGAGATAGAACATTTCTTCCGGGTGTACAAAGATCTTGAAAAGAAAAAAGTGGATGTGGAAGGATGGGGCGACGTTCGTGAAGCCAAAGAGATCGTGGCAGCCTGTACCATGAGATTTGAAGAGAGTGATGTGCCTGCACGGGAGGTAAGTATTAAATAGGTGCATGAGATTTCATTCCCCTAAATAGAGCCGGAATTCCGTAAAAGATATTGCTTTTATATTCTAAAGCATTTTACTACTTTTGCCCCCGTTTTAACCTCGAACTCATTCTGAGTTTACTATAAATAACTAAACTACATGGAACTAATCGTAAACTATTTATGGGCCTTCGGTATTTTGGGCCTGCTATTTGTATTTGTTAAAAATGCATGGGTTTCAAAGCAGGAAGTGGGGAATGAGAAAATGTCCAGGATTGCCAGGAATATTTCTGACGGGGCGATGTCCTTCCTAAAAGCTGAGTACAAAATACTTTCAATTTTTGTGGTAGCCCTTGCCGCTTTATTGTACTTCAAAGGGGCTTCTGAAACCGGATCCAATGGGATGGTGGCAGTATCTTTTGTCGTGGGTGCCATTTGCTCGGCCCTGGCAGGGTTCATCGGGATGCGGGTGGCAACAAAAGCGAACGTAAGGACTACCCAGGCAGCGCGAACTTCTTTGGGGAAAGCCCTCGAGGTGGCCTTTGCCGGGGGTTCCGTGATGGGACTCGGTGTTGTTGGTTTAGGAGTTTTGGGCCTTAGTGGCCTATTTACATTTTATAGTGGCCAGGGATGGGGAATTTCTGAAGTTCTTAATGTGCTTTCCGGCTTCTCACTGGGTGCGTCCTCCATCGCACTTTTTGCACGAGTCGGAGGCGGGATCTATACAAAAGCCGCCGACGTGGGTGCTGACCTGGTGGGTAAAGTGGAAGCGGGAATCCCGGAGGATCATCCTCTGAATCCCGCAACAATTGCTGATAATGTAGGGGATAATGTGGGTGATGTTGCCGGGATGGGAGCCGATTTGTTTGAATCGTATGTAGGATCGATTATCGGTACCATGGTATTGGGTGCTGCCTTTGTAACCCTCCCTGAGTTTACTGCTTCCTTCGATGGCTTAGGGGCTGTTTACCTGCCTTTGGCACTGGCCGCAGTCGGGATCGTCATGTCGATTATTGGGACATTTTTTGTAAGGGTCAAGGATGGCGGTTCTCCTCACAGGGCTTTGAATTATGGCGAATTTGGATCGGCAATCTTAATGTTGATTGCATCCTACTTTATAATACAGCAGATGCTTCCGGAAACCTGGACAATAGGTGGAAAGGTATTTTCAGCCATGGGCGTTTTCTGGGCAACC
>DATGCB010000445.1:0-2638 GCA_035312365.1 Eudoraea sp.
AAATGGTAAATACAAGATACATATAAAAAGTATTGCCACTGTCTTCCCAACGCTTAAGGAGGCCGGTTATGGGATTTCCCTTCCGCTATTTGCTGTCAGCAGGGACAATGTACAGGAGGCCTTTCAAGGTTATTAAATAACGTAAACCCATCATTTTAAGTTAAAGATCCCCTATGAACTTTTGAACAATAAAATTGAACTTCAGAAAAAACGGACTGTAAAAATCCTTTCTCAACTTTGTGCCACAAATGAGAAATAATATTCATCTTAAATTTTAAGACAATGAAAAAAATTATGTTTGGTTTAATGGTTTTGGGTCTAACCAACCCCATGTTTGCCCAATACAATCCCGGGGCAATGCAAAACTTAGTTCTTAATGGCAACCATTTTTCGCAACCGATCCCGGTCAATTCGAAATACCTTAATGACGTTGGTTCGGAGAGAGGTTCCACTCGGGTAAAGAATTTTGAAAAGCTGATTGCGATGCATAATATTGAATCGCATGCCGTCTATCAACCCGGCCTGGAGGGTACTTACAAGGTTGAATTTAAAGATGCTGATAATATGATCAAAGTAGTCTATGACAGCAAAGGTGTGATTCTCAGAACCGAGGAAAAATACCATAATATAATTCTACCGCTGCCCATAAGGATTTCCTTAATTAAGGAATACCCGGGTTGGTCAATTTATGAAAATGAGTACAGGGTCCGGTATAATTCCGGGAAGGAACTGAAGAATACCTGTAAAGTCAGCTTAAAAAAGGGGGATAAAATCATCACGTTGAAAATTGACGTCAACGATCCCGAAATTTTGAATGATGAAACAGGTATTTAGAAGCACGGTGGGTTGAATCCTTGAAAATTCTCAAAAGTTTCAACCCATTTTCATAGCCCGACCAAATGAGCGTAAATTGAGAAGGTTCAAAGCCCCTGGGATCTAAGGTTTTAATAGGAATATTCCATCAAAAAACGGAACCCCACTACTAGTAGGATCCCGTCCTGAAAATTTTGAGTCATCTGATTATCTGAACCTCCTCCTGGCATTCCAGACAAAACTCTTGGTAGCAACCGCTGTCTGCGCTATTTGGTAACCATACCGTTTCGATAATTCATTAAATCCGTTTACTTTGTTTTCTACTGTTATCATGTTGTTTGTATTTTATGTTAAACATTATTGCTTGACATAGCGTATGCAGGAGCCATGCCACACTAATTAACTAAATGATTATCAATAATTTAATTGCTGAATCTGAAATTAATTGGATAACGGTATTTAGCGTTTTAACGAAATTTCGTGAAAGACCTTACGAAAAATCGGGACCTCATACCGGGCGTACGATATTCAGTGCCTTCATCTTTGAGGTAAGTGTTGTGGGCGGGAGTTTAAGTAGAGCCGCGGCACCACCCCGGCCGGAGATCTTCCAGGCTGTTTTGCGCAAAGCCTTCAGGATATTCTCTTTTTCCAATTGCCCCATTTCTTCATAAGAAAAGATTCTGGACGCTTCCTTTTCTACCTTCACCCCTGCTGTTTCAGAGGACTTTGGGATGATGGATTGCCAGTCTATCGTATGATCCTGAGCAATAATGACAGCACGTTCTATGATGTTTTGAAGTTCCCGGACATTCCCTGGCCATGAATAGCCCGATATTAATGCCTTGTCTTCTTCGGCAAGGGGACGGATCTTCTTATTGAGTTTTGCCGAAAACTGTTGGATCATTTCCTGCGAGATTAAATGAATGTCTTCTCCCCTGTCCCTGAGGGGCGGCACAACGATCGGAAAAACATTCAGGCGGTAATACAGGTCTTCCCTGAATTTTCCTTCTTTTGAAAATTTTAATAAATCCCTGTGTGTGGCCGCAATTATTCGAACGTCCACTTTGATCGTTTCTGAACTTCCCACAGGGTCAAACTCACCCTCCTGAATGATCCTCAGGAGTTTTGGCTGCAGTTCCAAAGGAAGTTCTCCGATCTCATCCAAAAAAATAGTCCCCTTATCTGCCAATAAAAATCTGCCTTTTCTACTTGCCGTAGCTCCGGTAAAAGCGCCCTTGTCATGGCCAAAAAGTTCACTTTCAATCAAATTCGTGGGGATGGCCCCACAATTAATTCGGATCAGGGGTTTGTCATTCCGGTGGCTCGCTTTATGAATTGCCCTGGCAACCAATTCTTTACCTGTGCCCGTCTCTCCCTGGATAAGCACCGTGGCATCGGTCTGTGCCACCTGCTCAACCAGGGTAAGTACTTCCGCCATGGACTGGTCTTTGGCGACGATCCCGTAGCTACTGGTAAGTTCCTTAATTTCTTCTTCCAGATAGGCAGCCTGGTTGGTAAGCAGGTTGATCTTATCTTCAGCGATCAGGCGTTCCTGTATGTTCCTTAGAATAAGGGTATAAAACGTCTGATCGCCATCCCCATAACGGCTGATAGTGCCTTCGTTGAGAATTTCAGTCCCGCCCGATCCAATGATCTTTACAACCGCGGGTAAATAATTATTAATAGCCTTTGCGTTGCCCTCCATGCCGGATGCTACAAGGGATTCCATCAGTTTGGCTCCTGCATCATCAAAAAAGAACAAAACATTGCGCTGCAATACATCTTCATTTTCCAACAGCGTATCGGCGGAGGGGTTGGTAAGGAT
>DATGCB010000446.1:0-3687 GCA_035312365.1 Eudoraea sp.
AGTTCCCCAGAGCAACTTCACCCCTGAGGCAGCCTTTTTCTTTTTGATATATTCGACGATGTCCGTGAGCCTTTTTTCGGAGGTGGCAAAACTGTCTCCTTCCCTGACCAGGTCGAAATCGTGAAAACAGAAATAATCAAATCCAAGTTTGGTAATGAACTCAAAGGCGGCATCGGCCTTTTCCCTGGCGGCATCCATTGCACCGGCAGGTTGATCCCAGGGAAAATTCTGGGTTCCCGGCCCAAACGGGTCCGCCCCCTGGCCACAAAAGGTATGCCAGTAGGCCACGGCAAATTTAAAATGCTCCCGCATTGTTTTCCCGGCCACCTTCTGGTCCGGATTGTAGTATTTAAAAGCCAGGGGATTGTCCGAATCCTTACCTTCAAATTTTATTTCCCCGATACCTTTGTAATATTCCTTGTTTCCTATGAGTGCCATAATATTCGTTATTTAGTTTAGAGTTATTAGGTTATTAAGTTGTCGTATTCTTCATCGGGCCGGGCCGGAAAATCAAATTGGTTACAACTTACTCTTCCATCACCGGGAATATTTAGAAGCCCTTACATCCTGATATTGTGTGTTTTTTCATTCATAATTCAGTATCCGTTCCAACTCCTTTTTCCAGGTGGTGTAGGCATCTTCATAGGAAGCCTTTCCGGCAGAAGGAGTGTAGCCCATAATATAGTCATTATCCATGATCTGATTCCCAAAAGCTTTGAAATTTCCATGGTGCAACTGGCATGCCCTTGCCGCTCCGATGGCTCCGGTTGTATTGTAGATTTCTATTTCCTGGCCCAGTAAGGTGGCAATGGTATTGGAGAAAATAGCTGCCCGGAACAGATTGTCATTTCCCGCGCGGATCACCCTGGCTTCAATGCCGTCGGCTTTCATAATCTCCATCCCATAGACAAAGGAAAAGGCAATGCCCTCCAGGGCGGCTCTGCAAAGATGTGCCTTAGTATGATTATTCAAATTGAGGTGGGAGATCCTGGTTCCCAATTCTTTGTTGTTTAACATGCGTTCTGCTCCATTTCCAAAAGGGAGAATGGTAACGCCGTCTGAACCTATGGGGATGGATTCTGCAAGGTCATTCATGTGTTCATAGCTGTCGACCTTCAAATTATTAAGCAACCACCGGTATTGGATGCCTGCCCCATTGATGCAAAGTAATTTCCCGATCCTTGGTATGGATGTGGTGTAATTTACATGCGCAAAATTATTTACCCGGGAACTTTCCGCTACGGAAAGGTTATCGGTTATAGCATAAACTACCCCGGAGGTTCCGCCTGTAGCCGCAACTTCCCCGGGTTGAAAAACGTTGAGGGAAAGGGCATTGTTAGGTTGGTCGCCTGCGCGGTATAACACAGGGGTACCTTTGGCTAATCCGGAGGCTTTTGCGCCCTGCTCCGATACCCTGCCCTGTTCAGAAAACGTATCTTTAATATCAGGAAGGTGTTGTGCCTCGAGACCGTAATGGTTCATTAGCCAATCGGCAATTCCGTTGTTTTTAAAATCCCAGAAAATCCCTTCCGAAAGCCCGGAAACCGTTGTATTGATGAGTCCGCTGAATTTAAAGGCTATATAATCTCCGGGGAGCATGAATTTATAAATCCGGTTGTAATTATCCGGCTCATTCTCTTTGACCCATTTGAGTTTGGACGCGGTAAAATTCCCCGGGGAATTGAGCAGGTGTTCTGCGCATCTTTCGTTTCCAAGGCTGTCAAAGGCATGTTGACCTATATCGACGGCCCTGCTGTCGCACCAGATAATAGAATCCCGTATGGGCTTGCCTTTGGTATCGACAATAACCAGCCCGTGCATTTGATAGGAAATTCCTATACCGGTAACCATTTCCGGATCCACCTGGTTATCTGATAATAGTAATCTGGTGGCAGTGCAAACATGGTCCCACCAGAGATCCGGGTCTTGTTCTGCCCAGCCGTTTTTTACGGCCGTCATCTCCATTTCCTTTTTGGGCTGGGTGACCACAGCTATGCTTTCGCCAGTCAGTGAATTGACCAGGGCTGCTTTAATGGAAGAACTACCAATATCATATCCAATAGTATACATAAGGTTCTGACCGGTCAAAGTTAGTTGGCGTCAAGATATTGTTTTTAGATCGACGGGGCAAATGCAAAAAATAAAAAAGCCCTGACAAATACGTCAGAGCTTTTTAAACACTTAAAATTAAATCTTAATATCCAGGGTTCTGAACCAGATTAGGGTTGGATAGCAATGCGTTCGTTGGAATTGGATACAGGTTCCAGTGGTCATCCCCAACTGATTCCGGGTTTTTGAATTCCCAATCTCTTGTAAATTGACCAAACCGGACCATATCTGTTCTTCGGATCGCTTCCACATACAATTCCCTGCCCCTTTCTGCGAGCATATCGTTTTCTGTAACACTTCCCAGAGGGGTAGCGTCTCTCAATACACGAAGTTCATTTACAAGGGCCGTGGCATCTCCACCACCTGCACCACGCATAATAGCTTCTGCCTTCATGAGGTGGGCATCGGCATACCTGAAGATAATCTCGTGATTGGTAAAGGAACCATCCGATGGGTGGTATTTATACACCCTGATACCGGTACGTTCATTGTTACCGACAAGTCCGGGAAATTCCCGGGTAAATACCAGGTCGTTACCGGGACGGTCTTTTAGCTTATTGCCATTGGCATCGTAAGCCTGCCCAACCCAGAAACCGTAGGCCCAACCCAGGTTAGTGGCATCGGCATTGGTAGCGTCTGGCACCCAGCCGCGGCGTTCTTCCTGGCCGGCACCCACATAATTATTGTCCGGAGCACCTTCGAACATGTCGTAGAATTCAGCCAGGGTGGCAAAACCATTCCAGCCACCGCCGGTATTATCGGGAGCTACGGTATTGTAGTGAGCCCCGTTCCAGATCCTGTTTCCTATCGATGTTGGTAGCCAAAAAATAGTTTCGGTATCGGCATCTTGTTTAAAAATATCGAAATAACCTGCCTGCAATGCATAACCTTCAGCCGCAATTTGATCCACTAGGGATACCACTTCACTCAGGGAATCCGGAGTACCTGTACCATTGTAAACGCCGGAATTTAAAAGCACTCTTGCCTTTAAGAAACGGGCAGCAGCCTTGGTCCCCCTGTTTTGATTAGCCACATCCATAGCGGCTACAGACGGCAAGCCGGCAATAGCAACATCCAGGTCGGAAAGTACAAAAGCCAGTGCTTCCGGACTGGAAAAAATGACCGGATCCACATCCGGACCCTCATCGGGCTGCCTGAAGGGCACTTGTCCAAACATGTCCATAATGACCCACATCGCGAAAGCACGGACAAAACTGGCCTGAGCCACTTGTTCCGCGGAGGCATTACTCCTTGAATCGATGACCTCTGATGCCAGGAAGATGGTCTGGTTCCAGTTGTTCCAGGTGTTTAAGATATACTGGTGCCCGGGATCCCACGTATGTGAATGGAGTGTTCTCCAAATCCCGTTATCACCCCAGTCGGTACCTCTTGTAGGGACCAGTTGTTCGTCCGTAGCTACTTCCTGCAAAGCAAAGAAATTAGCCTGGTCTCCCAGTCTGTTCATCCCGTTAAACAGGTTGTCCACGGAGGCATCCGGATCTTCCACACCGTTGAATATTCCTCCTGAGGCCGTAGACTCATCAATAATAGAGTCTGTTTCTGAAATTTCCAGGTTCG
>DATGCB010000447.1:0-4822 GCA_035312365.1 Eudoraea sp.
ATGGTGATTTTACCAGGGAGTCCTTTATCAGGGAATTCAGGGTGGACGATATCCTCTTCGAAAGATTTGTCGACTACGCCATCGCCAGTAATATAAAAATGAACTTCTATGATTTTGAAGACAAATTGAAACTGCACTTAAAGGCCGCCCTTGCCGAACAGTTATTCTCTGACAATCTTCAAGCCAAAATAAAAGCCACCTCGGATGCCATGCTGTTAAAAGTCCTAGAATTGGAAAACCCTCCTGTTGAACAAAAGGAGGCCGAAGCAATTGAAACGATAAACTAGATTATCCGAATTTGTCCAATAAGTGTGTAAACCTAGGGTCCTTTCTGAGATCCCTGAATTCTTCTGCTTCATGCAGCCGTTCAATATCTTTCCATCCATTGATCAAAGCGGCCTCTAAATGAACCAAACTCTCTTCTTTCTGCCCGAGCCTCGCGAATCCCAGGGCCAATCTGAAATGAAAAAAAGGATTATCAGGGCCCTGAACCATGAGAAATTCGCTGCAATAACGCGCTTTTTCTTTTCTATTGTTCCTAACGTGACCTTCAAAGGATTCTATGGCAAGTGCAAACAATTGATACCGCAATCGCTCACCCATTTTTTGAAGAAAGTTACGGTCACTCCCCACATAGGTCTCGTCCAGTTTCTTTAGTTCTTTTTTCCACCACTTAAAGTGATCAGTACTTTTAGCCCGGGATTCCTCTTCACTAAATCTACGACCAAACCTGGATGACAAAGTATCTTCCAACCGGGCTACTTTACCGATCTCCCTGAGCCCTTGCCTATAGGTGTTGGATTTCTTTAGCCTGGATACTTTGGCAGTGATAGTATCAAGGGTCAGAAACGCTGAAAAATTTCGAACCGAACGTTCATATTCCCGGACGGCGTCAAGGATCATACCATCGTTTTCCAAAGAACGCGCCGCGGATATCTCATCGTTGAAAGCACGTCGGATAACAATATCATCCCTTTCCTTAATGCCCTTTTTATATGCCTGTAATTCTAACCAGCCAAAAGCCCTTAACAATTGTTCTGCAGGTGGCCAGTTATGACTGTCTTCATAGGTATAAATTTCGTTCTCTATTTTCATGGTGGTGAGCCATCTTCCCGCTTTTAACATTTCCTGATAATTCATATCGCGATCTCCCACAAGGCCGGCATACGAAAATGAATCCTTGAGGGAGGGGATATAGTTTGTATTTAGGGAGAACCCGGCTCCACAACCAATAACGCCCTGCACCATGTCAGACAGAATTGCAATGGTGGCCGCAAGCCGGGATCCACCTGAAAAACCTGCAATATAGATTCTTTGTTCGTCGATCTTAAAATGAGAAAAAACGTGGTTCATTAATCGCTCTGCGATTCCGAGGCCGGTCTCGTAGGGACCGTTTCTGGAATTGTTCGAACAGATGAGGATATAATTGTATTGCTCTGCCCCGCCGATAAAAGGTTGAATGCCTTTAGAACCCCGGCCGGCAGGATCAAATATGAAAAGTACCGAAGAAGAGTTTTTGGGGTCATGATCTTTTGGGAGGTATAAGGCAAAGGTCTCTCCCGTGGATACCGTAACAGGCAACGAGTCCAGAATTTGCCCCTGCCGGTGTTTCGTGATTTGAGAGCTTCCGGTTTGGGGCAGAATGAGGGCAATAAGAAGGAACATCAATCTCATTCCAATAAAGGTATTCAAAAATGCAAAAATGAGGGCAGTCCCGGCCCTGTCCCTCTATTCCTCATCTATCTTCTTTTGAATTTTTTTAGAAGTGATGTAGATCAACAGGAGTACAATTGCGCACAATGCCGCCATGATGCCAATAATGGCAATAATGCTGTTGCCTTCAAGGGGGTTTTGAAAATCAATAATAGTGGTATTGTAGGCGATAAGGGCTATGGCCAATACAAGCAGTACTATGGTAACTTTTTTGTTCATGTTGTAAAGCAGATGGGTCTTCCTGTTCAAGTAGCCGGAGGGTAGTTCAACGGCCTTTAAAATAATTGATTAATGTTTGATGTGAACAACTTAACGGCAATGGCCAATAGAATTACGCCGAAAACCTTGCGAATGATGTTCAATCCGCTCTTGCCTAATATTTTTTCAATCTTGCCTGAAGATTTTAGCACAAGATACACAAAAATAACATTTACAATGATCGCCACAATGATGTTTTCCACGTAATATTCCGCCCGGAGCGCGAGGAGGGAAGTCATGGTTCCGGCACCGGCGATCATTGGAAAGGCCAGTGGCACGATTGAAGCACTTTCCGGAGCGTCGTCCCTGTAGAGTGAGATGCCGAGGATCATTTCAATGGCTAAAAAGAAAAGAACAAAGGCCCCTGCGACCGCAAAAGAGTATACATCAATTCCAATGAGTTTAAGGATCTCTTCCCCGATGAATAAAAAGGCAATCATGAGGATGGCTGCAACAATGGTGGCCTTGCCAGATTGTATATGGCCCACTTTGCTTTTCAGTCCGATGATAATGGGAATACTGCCCACAATATCAATAACCGCGAAAAGGATCATGCTGGCCGAGGCTATTTCTCTAAAGTTGAAATGCATAACAAACCGCTTAAAATATTGGCGGCAAAGGTACATTTTTATACAGGGTTAATACACTCCCTGAAAAAATAAATTGGCTGGCTCTGATTGCAAAAATGTATCTTTGCCGGAAGTTGCGTCAGGAATGTTTGAGCTTGGAAAAACCATAGTATCAGAAGAGATCATTGAGAACGATTTTGTATGTAATCTCAATGCCTGCAAAGGCGCATGCTGCATAGACGGGGAAGCAGGGGCACCTTTGGAAGAAATGGAAACAGAGATCCTGGTAGACATCTTCAGGGCGGTAAAGCCTTATTTGAGGGCGGAAGGCATTGCCGCTATTGAAGAACAAGGCGCCTTTGTTAAAGGAGATGATGGGGAATGGGAAACACCCCTGGTGAACAGGAATGAATGTGCCTACGTTGTTTTTTCTGCTTCGGGAATTGCAAAATGTGGCCTGGAAGAAGCATACAATCAGGGAGTTACCGATTGGAAAAAACCGGTTTCCTGCCACCTGTATCCGGTTCGGGTGAAGGAATACACGGGACTTACAGCCGTAAATTACCATAAATGGCAGATCTGTGACCCGGCCTGTGCCCTGGGTGAGGAGTTGAAGGTGCCCGTTTATAAATTTGTGAAAGAGGCCCTGATACGAAAATTCGGCGCCAAGTGGTATGCCGCCCTGGAGAAAGTAGCCGCCGAATATACTAGATCGTAGGAATGTGAAGGACCACCCTGGTGCCGGCAGAATTGCCCTTATTGTCAAAAAGATCAACAATCTCCACTTCAAATGAATTTTGATAGTCCTTTGAGAAATTGGCAAGCCGTTCCTTGGTGATATCAATTCCAACCGATTTTCGTTTAAGGACCTTGCTCTCCTTTAATTTTTCGGCCATTTCCCTTCCCACTCCATTGTCGCTAATGGAGATATTGATAAATCCGTTTTTTCCAGGGGTCACATGAAGTATAATTTTCTTTTCACCCTCTTTGGATGAAAGTCCGTGCCAAAGGGCATTTTCCAGAAAGGGTTGAAGGATAAGCGATGGTATTTTAACGAGGTGCGTATCGATTCCTTCGTCAATTTTGATCTCAAAATTAATTTCGTTTGAAAAGCGGATGTTTTCAATATTCATGTACAAATCTACAGTCTCCAGTTCCTCTGCAAGTGGAATTTCCTTTAGGGAGGAGGCTTCTAATATTTTACGCACAAGTTTGGAGAACTTGTTTAAATAATGAACGGCATTCTTCTTTTCATTATTGATGATGTAAAGCTTGATGGAATTAAGCGAATTGAATAAAAAATGAGGGTTCATCTGACTTCGCAGCATACTTTGCTCCAGGGTAAGCATCTTTTTTTCACTTTTCAGCTGATACTGCCTGTATAGTATATAGAGGATCAGGGTAAAGAGCGCCAGTAGCAACGCACTGACCATAAGGGTGGTTTGCTGCCTCCTTAATTTCAGACGTACAATTTCATTATCCCTTGTAAGGACTTTTATCTGATTGTTTTTTTTATCGGTGTCATACCGGAAGATCACGTCATTTACATAGCTTACGTTTACCTTGTTGTACAATTGATCTTCGGTTTCTTCTGCCTTTTCAAGATATTCAAGCGACTTTTTGTAATGCCCCCGTTCTTCTTCCAACCCGGATAGCAGAGCATAACTTTCCGATATATTCCGAAGAAAATTATGCTTCCTGGACAAGTCGAGCCCCTCCTGGAGTTTTTGCTCGGCCTCATCGTAGCGCCCCAGTTTCATTAGTACCCAACCCAGGTCTTTCAATACCGCTGAGACAATAAATTGGTCCCCGATAGTTTCGGAAGTAACCAGGGTAGGTTCAAGAATATTCAGGGCATCTTCGAGTTTGTCCTGCATTATATAGATCCTCGCAATACTGTTCTTACAGATGGCAATACCGCGGTCCGATTGAATTTCTTCGTCGTAGGCAAGGGCAGTTCTAAAGTTTTGGAGGGCCTCATCTAACTTTCCCTGAGCTTCCAGACATTCGCCTATATTCTGATAATTAATGGCCAATCCACGGACGTTTCCTAATTCTTCTTCCAGCTTCATGGATTTCCTGAAGTTTTCTATAGCACGGTCATATTGTTCCAGGTCCTGATAAATATTCCCAATGCTGTTCACCGATACATTGATACTCCTCTTGATACCATCAGTTGGATTTTCGATCGTTTCGGCCAGTTCCAGGGCCTCCTGGTTATAATCCAGGGCTGTTTTTATAGCCTCCATACGCCGGTAAACAACTCCCAGCATGTTTAAATT
>DATGCB010000448.1:0-4988 GCA_035312365.1 Eudoraea sp.
CTGCGATATAATCCTGATTGATAATATAGTCAAACACCGGGGCCACAGGACGATACATGGCCAGCAGGTACAAAAAGGCAAACAGATATGCCGTTGAACTTTTCATACCGTAAATGTACAAGCTTGGGCTGATACTTTTTAAAGAAACCGTGGAAATTTTAACCCAGTACCCGCTGATCTTTGCCCAGGAACGGCTGGTCGTAGAACCTATGCCCTTTTGCCTTGTACAATGCGTTGGCAAGGGCCCCCATAATCGGTGGGAACGGCGGTTCACCCATCCCTGTCGGGTCTATGCCGTTCTTCACGAAATGCACTTCAATCCCCTTAGGCGCCTCCCCGTGCCTAATGATCCGGTAGGTATCAAAGTTATTTTGCTCCGGTATTCCATCCCTGAAGGACATGGCGCCGTACAGAGCATTACCGATGCCATCCACAATAGCACCTTCGGCAAGGTTGGTGGCGGCATCCGGGTTTACCACGATTCCGCAGTCAATTGCGCACACCACTTTTTGTATGACAGGCGTACTGTTTTCAATAACGAGGTCCAGCACCTGCGCTACATAACTATTGTGGCAGAAGTAGGCTGAAACGCCCCTGTGCACGCTTGGTTGTTCGGTACCCCAATTTGATTTATCCCGGGCCAGTTTAAGTACCCCGGCGTAACGGGCAGCCTCATAATCGTTGTTTTCGCCTACCGGATTGTTCTGAGCCCGTTCCAAAAGTTGAAGCCGGAATTCGAAGGGATCTTTTCCGGCGGCTTCTGCCACTTCGTCCAGGAAGGACTGTTCGGCCCCGGCGATAAAGTTGGATCTGGGAGCCCGGAATGAACCAACCGTAATGTTCGATTCAATAGCCCATTCTTCGGCGAGGTAGTTATCCACTGCCCCTGCAGGGAAGCGGTTGGCATACAGAGGACTCTCGGGAATGCCACCGGCCTTCACATGGAAACCGATAAGTTGGCTGCCGGCATCCAGGGCTGCGCGGTATGTAACCTGATAGGAGGGTCGGTAGATGCCCGCGGTCATGTCATCTTCCCGGGTGTATACGAGCTTAACCGGCGCCCTGGACTTCTGGGAAATAATCGCTGCTTCCACAAGCCAATGGGCATAGGACCGCCTTCCGTACCCCCCGCCCAGGCGAGTCATTTGAATATCTATCTTTTCCAGAGGTATCCCAAGTCGGGCCGATAAGGTCTTCTCTGTATATTCCGGCTTTTGCAGTGGTCCTGCCAATTCAGCTTTGTCTTCCGTTACATGGGCAAAAAAGTTCATCGGTTCCATGCAGTTGTGTGCCAGGAAGGGGGCGCTATAGGTGCGTTCAATAATCCGGGTGGCAATTTTGAAGGCTTTTTCCGGATCCCCATCCCTCCGGCGTACGGTAGCCGGCCGGGAATCCATATTGGCCATTTTTTGGAGGTGATCGGTTGAATTTTCAAGGCCGGCCGGGAGGTTGACCGTTTCTTTATTTCCCCGCCTGTCATACGTAAGCTTTATATCGGGGGATGTTTCCCATTGGATCTTTAAAGCCTTACGGGCATTCATTACCTCCCAGGTGGTGTTGCCCACTACGGCAACCACGTCAGGAAAGGTACAGGTATCAAAATGTTGCCGTTCGTAATCCTCATTGAGCGATTTAATGATGAAAACATCTTTGATGCCGGGCATGGCCCTGGCGTCTGTTGCTTCCATCGATTTTAGTTTCATCCCAAAAGCGGGTGGATGCACCACCATGGCGATAAGCGTCCCTTCTTTGTGGAAATCCAATCCAAAAAGGGGTTGCCCTGTCACAATTTTCAACCCGTCCACATTCTTGCGGGAGGTACCGATAATTTTAAAGTCCCCAGGATCCTTCAGGGACACTTCCCGTGGAACCGGAAGATCTGAAGCAGCAGAAGCCATTTCGCCATAACCGGCCGATTTACCACTGGCTTTGTGGTATAAGATCCCGTTTTCGGTCGTAATTTCTTCTACTGGAACATTCCAGGCCCCGGCTGCGGCCTCCTGCAACATCCTTCTGGCGGTTGCCCCTGCCATGCGAAGTCCCTGCCAGCCACGCCGGATGGCCTGACTGCCCCCGATGAACTGACGGACGTACAGATCCGTGTTAAGGGGGGCTTGTTCCACGAGTACGTTTTTCCAGTCCACATCGAGCTCTTCGGCCACGATCATGGGCATAGCGGTTTTTACGTTCTGTCCTCCTTCCGGGTTAGGAGACATGATGGTGGTAAGGCCATTTTCCCCGATTTTCAAATAACCGTTGATCTTAAACCAATCTTTGGGAAGTGCCATCATCTCTTCGGGAGTGGGCTTGCAGGATGCCATCCAACTAAACCCAAGCATCATTCCCCCGCCGGCAATCGCAGTGCTTTTTATAAAGGATCGCCTGCCATAGGATGTTTTTACGATTGTCATGATGTTGAAATTGTAGACCCGGGGAATGATACTGCAGTGATATCAGGGGTATGACCACAGGAAGTCCGGGATTATTTTTTGCATTATTTGCTTCAAAATGAACCATGGGCCGGCCGGAATGCATTTCAGGCACCCATTTTGGGTACACCGCCATCATAACGGACTATGGTGGATCCTGAGTCAACTGATGCCAGGTCAATCAGATTATCCGACCACCTGCCTTTCGGAAACGAATGGCTGATGATAATGGCGCTGCCCGGTTGCCTTGTACAAGGCATTTGCCAGCGCTCCCATAATGGGAGGGAAGGGCGGTTCTCCCAGACCGGTTGGATCGATTCCGTTATCCACGAAATGAGTTTCGATTTCCTTTGGGGCCTCACTGTGCCTAATTAATCGGTACCTGTCGAAATTGGTCTGTTCAGGTGCTCCATCCTTAAAAGTGATGGCACTGTACATCGCATGACCGATACCGTCAACGACCCCACCTTCGGCCAAATTGGCAGCTGCATCCGGATTTATCACAATACCACAGTCAATAGCAGATGTCACTTTTTGTACCACGGGTTTATCGTTCTCCATGACAATATCCAACACTTGGGCCACATAGCTATTGTGACAGAAATAAGCGGAAACCCCGCGGTGAATGCCTTCTGGACTATTGTCCCAATTGGATTTTTCCCGCACCAGTTCAAGCACGCCGGCATAACGGGCGGCTTCGTAATCATTGTTTTCCCCAACCGGATTTTCCATGGCTCTCTTTAACAGGTCGAGCCTGAATTGGATGGGGTCTTTACCGGCGGCCTCGGCTACCTCATCCAGGAATGATTGCTCGGCACCCGCAATGAAATTGGACCTTGGAGCCCTGAAAGCACCAGTAGTGATATTGGAGTCTATTGTCCAATCCTCGGCCAGATAATTGTCAAGTGCCCCTGCCGGAAAACGGTTGGCAAATAAGGGGCTCTCGGGAATGCCGCCCGTCTTTACATGAAGTGCGGTTAAATTATTGTCCGAATCGAGCGCAGCACGATAGGTGGCGAAATAGCTTGGGCGGTATGTACCCTGAGACATATCGTCCTCCCGGCTATAGACCAGTTTCACAGGGGCTTTTGCTTTTTGTGAGATTGCTGCGGCCTCTACCATAAAATGGCCATAGAGCCTACGACCGAATCCGCCCCCTTGACGGGTCATCATAATATCTACCTTCTCTAATGGAAGGCCTAGACGTTCGGCTATGGCAGGTTCCATCCATTCGGGCGTTTGTGTAGGGCCCAGTAATTCTGCATGGTCATTTGTCACGTTAGCAAAGAAATTCATGGGTTCCATTGTGTTGTGCGCCAGGAACGGACAACTGTAACTTCTTTCGATTATTTTGGCAGCATTATTAAATGCGGCTTCCGGGTTTCCATCCTTACGAACCACCTTCCCCTTACGGGCATTCAGCTCTTCCATTTTTAAACGATGCGTTCCTGAGTCTTCCATGCCTGCCGGATGGTTGACCTTCATTTCGTTCCCGAATAACGTCATACCCACGGAAACATCCGGTGCATTTTCCCATTCAATTTTTAACGCTTTTTTGGCCTGCATCACCTGCCAGGTACTTTCTCCCAATATCGCGACCACTTCATTAAAGGCGGTATGATGGAAAGC
The DNA here is from genome assembly GCA_035312365.1 of Eudoraea sp. Taxonomy (GTDB): domain Bacteria; phylum Bacteroidota; class Bacteroidia; order Flavobacteriales; family Flavobacteriaceae; genus JAFMPW01. The sequence goes on from DATGCB010000448.1 coordinate 4,059, forward strand.
ACTGCGTTTAAAATCATCATCGTAAAGTTGTATGGAGAATATATCGCGAATACCCGGCATTTGTTTTACCGATTCAGCATCAAAAGATTTTAATGCCATGCCAAAAGCAGGTGGATGCGCCAATGTCGCGATCAACATACCTTCCCGCTGTACATCGATGCCGAAAAGGGGCTGGCCAGTAACGATTTTTTTACCGTCAACATTTTTACGGGAAGTACCAATAATGGAGAATTCCGACCGCTCTTTTAATTCAACCTCTGCAGGTACTTCCAATTGGGATGCAGCAGATGCCATTTCGCCATAACCAGCTGAATTGCCGCTTGCCTCATGAGTAAGAATACCTGCAATCGCACTAATTTCATCCGCAGAAACCTGCCATGCGTTCGCGGCCGCCTCCTTTAGCATATGGCGTGCGGTCGCACCAGCCATGCGAAGGCTTTGCCAGGAACTGCTGATCGACCGACTGCCCCCGGCCACTTGCCAACTGTAAAGGTTTGTATTCAACGGGGCCTGTTCCACAATCACGTTATTCCAGTCAATTTCAAGTTCATCCGCAAGGATCATTGGCATGGAGGTTCGAACATTTTGTCCGATTTCAGGATTGGGAGACATGATGGTCACCAGGCCATTGTCACCAATTTTCAAATAGCCGTTTATCTCGAACCATTCCTTGGGCATTTCCCTAACGGCCATCTCCTTTGCCTGTTCAGGCTTACATGAATTCAAAAAACTAAATCCTAGAACAAGTCCGCCACTGGCAAGACTGGTATTTTTTATAAAGGCGCGACGACCTAATTTTATTTTTATGGTGCTCATTTTTGTTATTTTTAGGTTGATGTACTACACTTCGGAATCAGCAGCCATTTTTACGGCCTTTTTGATTCGAGTATACGTACCGCATCGACAGATATTGCCGTTCATGGCGGATTC
>DATGCB010000449.1:0-3316 GCA_035312365.1 Eudoraea sp.
AATCCGAATTACCACGGGCATAATTATGAGATTGTTGTAAGTGTTGAAGGGGAAATAGATCCGGAAACCGGATTTGTGATGGATATGAAAGTCCTGAAAGATCTTATTCGCGACCATATCGAAGATGCACTGGACCACAAAAATCTGAATGTGGAAGTACCTGAATTCAGGTCATTAAACCCAACCGCTGAAAATATTGCAGTGGTTATCTGGAATAAATTAAGGCCCCATATCGCATCCGATAAAAAGCTGGAAGTAAAACTCTTTGAGACGCCCAGGAATTTTGTGACTTTCGCAGGGGGGGTGTAGTGGTTGTGGCGTGTCTGCTACAGCTTAAGGGGACGACCAGGAAGGAGAATAGCAACATGGATTTTGAATTATACACATTGGTAGCCCATTATAAATAAAGATGATAAACGTTTAATGATTTGTTTTCCAGAATCTTATAACAGATATCGAATAACCAACCCCTAAGCTTTTAACCATGTATCCGCTTAAATTTTATCCTATCTTAAAAGACCGAATCTGGGGAGGGACCAAACTTGGGGATGTTTTAGGGAAAGATCTGAAATGCGATACTGTCGGCGAAAGCTGGGAAATATCCGGAGTTACAGGGGATGTCTCCGTGGTTTGCAACGGTGATTTAAAAGGGGAATCCCTTACAAAACTTATAGCAGGGGATGCCGAAGGTTTCCTTGGGAAATCGGTCGTACAAAGATTTGGTACAGAATTTCCAATACTTATCAAGTTTATTGATGCGAAGCACGACTTATCTGTGCAGGTGCATCCGGATGATACCCTCGCCCGGGCACGGCATAATTCATTCGGCAAAACCGAGATGTGGTATATCATGGATGCAGTACCAGGTGCACATATTATTGTAGGTTTTAAGCATGATGTGAGCATGCAAGAGTACACCGAATGTCTTAAAAATGGTTCTCTGCCCCATATTTTGCACAATGAGGATGTGGCAAGGGGCGATGCCTTTTTTATCAATGCCGGCCGGATACATGCCATTGGGGCAGGGGTACTTTTGGCGGAAATACAGCAAACCTCTGATATTACCTATCGGGTGTTCGATTTTAACAGGAGGGACAAAGACGGGAAACTCAGAGAACTTCATACGGAATTAGCCCTGGAGGCGATCGACTATGAAAGAAAGGAGGATTTCAGGGTGCCCTATCCGAAAGTACCGAATACGGCCAACACTATGGTGGAATGCCCTTATTTTACGACCAAATTCCTGAACTTATCTAATGAATATAGAGCCGATCATTCGCAGCGGGATTCCTTTACCATCTATATGTGTACTGACGGTGAGGCCTCCATTGAGAATGAAGATGGCATAGCCAGCATCAAAAAGGGGGAAACTGTTATGATTCCTGCCCACTCCGCAGGAATCAATGTAAAAACCAGAGGTGCAGAACTTCTGGAGATTACGCTCTGAAGGACCTGCTCCCCGGATGGATCCGCCTGGTCTGCCCGTTCAGCGGCAATTTTTGTTTCTAAAAAACGTACTTTTACCAAAAAGGAAGCCATGGCAAGCATAAGGGACTTAAAGAAAGACATAAATTATGTCCTTGGGGACATTATTGAGGCGGTGTACATTTTGGAAGATACTCAGGACAAACAGGGGAGTAAAGAAGGATCGGCGATCATAGACGACGCTATTTCCACTTTTGATGAATTAATCGCTAAAGTGAATCAAACGGATGTAGCGGACATCAAAAAACACTTAAAGGGGGTGCGCAAGGAATTGGAGGAGAAAGCAAACGCCCTGGTCAAAAAATTGAATGCGCTCAACTGAAATCCGGCTTACCTAATCCTGTTTAATTTTAGCGAGGTATTCATTTAATTCCCGCCCGTATTTGGAATCGGCCACCTCGGGTGTCAGCGAATTGTATATGGAATCCAAATATACCGTATTGGCGTCTGCCACTTCATTAACCGCAATATATGGCGCAATGCAGGAGCCTTTATTGTTGAGTGCAAAATTAAGTGAATACAGATACCCTCTGAGAATATTGCGTTCACTGGCTTTTTGTATAGAGTCCATCGCTAAGCTATCCTTTTGAATTTCGGGGTCATAAGCAGCCCTGAGGATCTCCAGATTCTGGGTATTGAATTTAGACATCACTTCCTGGTACTCTTCCAGTTTTTCATGGGTTTTTGAGCCTTCGATTTTCGCCTGTGTATCAAAGGTGTTCCAGGAAGTATTGATCGTAATCTGTCCGGATTCTCCAAAAAATGTGATCCTGTCGTTTATGTCGTTGTTGTCTTTTTTCTTCAGGTAGAGATAAAAAATTTCAGGGCTTTCCAAGGTAGTTTTAAACATAAATTTGCCATCGCCATGAATTTCCAGCGAGTCGATCACTACCAGTACGGAATCGGGTATGTGTTGTAAATATAAGGTCCCTTTTTTTAAACCTTTTACATTCCCTGAAACGGTCATCATACTTTCGGGATCGGCACTGCCACAATTGATCAAAAATAAACCCGTCAGGGCAAGTATTGCAAACTTCTTCATTGGTTCTATTTTATCGGGCAAATATCATGAAAGTATGTGGAAATCTAAACTTTTGATGCAATTTCCATAAGGTAGGCACATATTAAGGCACCACCGGTACCTACCACATAGCCAAAAACGGCCAGCAATACACCAACGGAGGTCAGGGAAGGATGGAACTCAGCGGCGACAACCGGTGCCGAGGCCGCGCCACCTACATTGGCCTGACTGCCAACCGCCAGGAAAAAGTAGGGAGCTTTGATCAGCTTGGCGACAATGATTAACAATCCCGCATGGATAGAGATCCAGATGAGCCCCAGTACAATTAAGCCGGGATTTTCTAAAACCTTGCTTAGATCCATTTTCATCCCGATGGTCGCCACCAATATATAGATAAACATTCCACCGATCTTACTGGCCCCTGCTCCTTCGTAATTTTTAGCTTTTGTAAACGAGAGCAGGATTCCAGCCAGAGTGGCGATAACCACCATCCAAAAGAAGTTACCCCCTAAAAATGAAAGAAAACTTTTTGGATTGCTTACGGACTCAAAGCTTTCGGTGAGCATTGTGCTAAAATACCCTCCGCTCCAATGGGCAATCCCAACCGCAGTGAACGCCAGAAAAAGCATGATCATATAATCCTTCAGGCTGGGCACCCGCGTAATTTTTTCGGCAAACTCGGATACTGTGATCTTTAATTGTTCAATGGCTGTGGTATCTGCCTTGAGCCAGCGATCTATTATTTTCGTCTTGCCTGCACCCAGTAGGAGTATGGCCATCCAGATGTTGGCCCCGATGACATCTACAAGG
>DATGCB010000450.1:0-6726 GCA_035312365.1 Eudoraea sp.
AAACTATCATATGGTCGTCTTGCAGTACAAAGAATACAGAAAATCAGGAGGATGTTTATAATAGCCCAGGCAAATATTCCAAAGGGTACCATGTGCTGCCATGAAGGTGCCATTCCATTTTGGAAGGGAGCACTACCCAGGCCATGGTGTTCACCAAGGTCCATGAGTAGCAACTCCATAAGCAGGTATAAAGCGGCATCGATCATCAGCATTCCTGCTCCAATATAGAATAGCTCCAGGATGTTTGTATTTGTCTTTGCCATACTATTCACTTTGCGGGGATACTCCCATGAGGTTGTTTCCCTGATATATATTCAATCCCCGAGATTTGCATTTCACATTGCACAGCGATCTGAACGGGCATCTCTGGTTGGTACAGCCTGTCCTATTCGAGGTGATTTTGTCTGTTGTTTTCATTTTTCCTAATCCTTGTATATTTTCCTTATTCTGTGATTTCCGTTGTCGATAACATAGAGGATACCGGTAAGATCCAGAGCCAGCCCAAGGGGAGTATGAAACTTTGCTCCGCTGGCTATTCCGTCCTCATATCCATACAGACTGCCGGCTACCGTGCTTACTACACCTTCTCTGCTTATTTTCCTGATCTTATGGTTAAAAGTGTCTGAAACATAAATGTTACCCGAACCATCCATTTCCAAACCTCCGGGGAAAAAGAATCTGGAATCATCCACAGGTCCGTCTGAATAGCCAGGCGTGCTACCAGCCAGGGTCCCTGTGGCGCCATCGAGCGTCATGATCCTTATTTTATGGTTTTCAATATCGGTTAGCAATAGCCGTTCGGAATCAAACATGATAATACAGCCCGGCCTGTTGAATCTTGCATCGGCTCCCTTGCCATCGGCATATCCTTTGGATCTCCCGGCCAACGTAGAAACGACTACTTCCGTTCCAATTTTTCTTATCATGTGGTTACCGGTATCAGACACATAGATCGTTCCCCTGGCGTCCACAGCCATATCCTTCGGAAACTTAAAAAGAGCATTTAGCGCCGGACCATCAGCATAGCCATAACCGTTGCCAGCAACCGTAGTGACTGTACCGTCCGGTGTTATTTTTCGGATCCTGTGATTCCAGTTATCGGCAACATAAAGATTCCCCTGAAAGTCCATAGCCAGCCCCATAGGATGATCAAATTGGGCATTCAAGCCTTTGGCATCATCATATCCCTGGACACCTCCCGCAAACGTTGTCACGACTCCCGCCGTCGTAATTTTGCGGATCCTGTGATTCTCTGTATCTGAAATGTAAATGTTGCCAGTTGGATCCATCACCATGTCCATGGGGCTGTCAAAAGTGGCATCCGCGAGGGGTCCGTCTGAATAGCCCTTATCATTGCCAGTCAGCGTAGATACTTCCGTCGTAAATTCATAGGTAAACTTCCCTGCAAGCAGGGCTGCGTCAGACGTGTTCACCAGAATATCACCGGTTAAAGCCCGGGCTGGCACCTCCACCTCGATCAGTGAATCTTCCAACCGCGATATACCCGCAGTGGTACCATTAAAAAGTACTTCCACATTGTCCGGGTCGATGCCGAAATTGGCACCGGTAATTGTAACGAGGGTCCCCTTAGGTCCATTCAGTGGTACTACCTGATCGATGATTGCTGCAGGCGTTTCAGCTTCGGTTTCCTGCTCTGTTTCCTGCTCTGTTTCCTGTTCAGCCTGAACAGGGTCCGGGACCGTAGTTATTCCGTCGTCCTTACTGCAACCGACAGTGAAACATAACAACATCAAAAGACCCAGGACCTTTGAAGCGCGTTTTCGCCCATTGGGTTTCTCCTTGTCCGTTTCCCTTTCCCTGGTGAGGTCCTTAAAAGACAACATTTCTAATACCCTGGCGGACGCACCATAGTAAAATCCTGTTTGATGCTCGTAATTCCGCGGGTTCTTAAACGTCCCGAATAAAATGTCAAAAACCGGAAGGTCTGAGTAATTGTGCTTGTGAATGCCTTTGGCATGATGCACCGTATGACTTTCGGGCCTCTGTATCAAATACCCCAACCAGCGTGGCGTTTTGATATTGGCGTGTTGGAACATGCCTAAAAAAGTCGTCACAAGTAAAGTCACTGTGATGGCTTGTGGCGCCAGGCCTGCGATTAAGGCAAAACACAAACTGCCAAGGACTGTCCAACCGATCATATCCAATGGGCTAAAATAAAACGCTCCGTACGTATCAAGTCGCTCAGCGCTGTGATGCATCTGGTGAAAAGTGCGCCATAAAAAATTGGACGTATGAAGGGCCCTGTGCCATACATATACGCCAAATTCATACAAAAACACACCCACCATGCCCCCACCCAATGCACCCAGGCCGGTAAGGTCTGCAAGGCGATATGGTTCCAGATAGGGATCCGTAAACAATGGGAGGTAGGACGATAAATAAAAGAATAACGCAAAAGCCGTTAATCCACGAAGTTTCCAAAATTTAATTTTTGGCAATTGTCTTGCGGGAAACGCTGCTTCCCAAATCATCAGTACCAAGTACATAGCTAAGACTATTAATGATACCGGGTCTAGTAAAATTTCCAATGGTGTTGGCATAATATCTGTTTTAATAATTATTTTAAGAATTGGATGTCAGGAGAATGCGTTTTATGCGTTTCCCTGTATGGATGTTTTCAATTGAGTTTAGAAAAGTTGGCGAAGAATTTCGACAACTTCGTATAAACGTGTCGGCACAGTGAACGGTTTAATCGGCCTGCCGGAAAGGCCTGATGAATTATCCCATTATATTGCCTGTGGCATCTACCTCAAGCCTTTTGAACAGCCTGCCTTTTAGCAATTTTACCTTATAGGTTTTGGCCGTTTCTATTCCCCTGTTATATTCCAGCGAATAGGACGTTTTGTCAACAACCCAACCCGGGTATTTCTTCCCGATAACTATCAGTAGTTGATTTGGAAGTGCCATATTCCTAAAGTGCTCTCTGGCCAAAACTACCTCTCCTCTGTAGTCATAGGACGCAACGATATAACCTCTGTCCGATTTGAAGGTAACGTTAAACAGTTGGTCCTTACGGCCATCAAACTTTGATGATTTGCTCACGTCCCAATCGGGTGCGATGTACTCCAAAAACTTAGCGTACCTGGGCGTGACATGGTCCTGTACCTCATTCAGGTATTCCACATTGGTTACGGGCAGGTCAAATCCGTCAAAGATCGGGTTGTTGAATTCCGAGCTGGAGTATTGTCCGTACCCCAAACCTGTCATGCCAAGCAAAATCAGGCTCATTGATAATTTCTTCATGGTTTTATTTTTTAAATTATTATTGTGTTTTTGATTTTTGTACCCGGGTAATTTTTATGTGATGTTATTTCCGGGTATTTAAAAAACCATGGAGCAAATGTATGTTTGAAGTACGGTGGGCAACAACCTGACATGTGCCATTTTCATTTAAATTCGTTGCACATAATGATTTGATTTCCAATAAGTTTCGAACACTTAAACGGATGTTGCATCCCTTACAACAGATGTTGCAAAGTGTTAAAAAACGTTAAGCACGAATTTTAGAGGAAAAGTGGTTATCACGTTCATGACACCAGCATTTTACGTTGAAATCTGGCCATCCTCAGGCCCGATCATATGGGAATAGCTGCAGACCTGAGGTTCCATTTCAGTTTGCAGCCTCATCCCGGTACAGCAGTGAATCCCCTGCACAGAAATTAAGTTCTTCCTCTGCCAGCTGCCCTGTGAGGTGCCAGGGCCAACAGCACAGGACGGAGGGGTTGAGGAGCCAGATGAAGCGATGGCTTTTTCTTTGGTAGCAAATCAAGGGGTTTATACATAGGACGAAGGAAGCTGTCCAAAGCGCATTTTGAGAAACATAAGCGGCCCGGGCAGTGTTGCGTACAAAGCACGTATGTTTCAGGAAATGACAATGTGTTATTCTCTTAACACTGCACTGGGGGACTGTCCAAACTGTTCCTGAAAACACTTGGAGAAATAGGAAGGATTTTGAAATCCGGTTTCGTAAGCAACCTCCGAAACCGACCCTCCCTGCTGTTTTAATATATCCATCGCCCTGTGAAGCCGAAAGGATCGCATAAATTCATTAGGGGTAAGATTCGTGATGGCCTTAATTTTTCTAAATAACTGAGACCTGCTAAGGCCCACTGCATATGCCAGTTCAACAACACCAAAGAGGGAATTGGATATTTCGGCCTCTAAATGCCCGGTAACTTTCTCCATAAAAATGCTGTCCATTGAATTCAATTGAATCTTCCTGGGTAAAAGGATGTCCCCGCTACTGAAATAAGACTGCATCTTTTTTCTCAAATCGATCAGGTTCCTGAGCCGCACCAAAAGTTCCTCCGTGTCAAAGGGTTTTGTAAGATAGTCATCGGCAAGGCTCTTCAATCCTTCCAGTTTGTCCTCCCTGGAGGATTTGGCTGTTATCAGGATAATGGGAATATGACTCGTCAACATATCCTCCTTCAATAACCTGCATACTTCAAGGCCATCCAATTTTGGCATCATGAGGTCGCTTAAAACAATATCCGGAATGTGTTCCCTGGCCATGGCAACCCCTTCTTCCCCCTGTGCCGCTTCCAGCACCTTGTAGGATTCGCTTAAAATTTCTCTTATGTACATCCTTAGGTCCTGGTTGTCTTCAATGAGTAAGACGACGGGGAAGGCATCATCCGGCTCATCTTCATTTAATGCAGGCACTTTTGCAGTAGTCCGGGGTTCCTCCTCCACCCCTGATGTTTCCTTCACCCGGCTTATCCGTACAATCTCCTCGTCGTTTAAATGATCTTTACCCATAGGAAGTAGGACCTCAAAAGTGGTCCCTTTGGCCACCTCGCTCATAACGTTCACAAATCCCTTGTGCAATTCTACTAATTCTTTGATAAGGGCCAGTCCAATACCCGTTCCGGTAACGTCCTCAGCATCGGCATTCGAAGCCTGGTAAAACCGATCAAAGATATGATCCAGTTCCTCCGCCGAAATACCGGTGCCTGTATCTGAAACCGCAATGCTGAGATAATTATGCCCCCCCGCTTTTTTCTCTGCGACCCTTACGGATATCCGGCCGGCCGTAGGAGTGTATTTAAAGGCATTAGACATGAGATTAATGATCACCTCTTCAATTTTTTCCCGATCCACATACAAGAAATAGGATTCCTTTTCGGGCGTAAAGGTCAACTCAATATTTTTTGTGTCTGCAAGGGATGAAAAAGATATCACCCAACCTTTCAGTAAGGGGATCAGATCTGTCAATGAAGTTTTCAGCACAACCTTTCCCGATTCAATTTTCGACAGGTCCAATAATTGGTTTATAAGCTTAAGCAGCCTTTTTCCGTTTCGCTCAATGATATCTACCGTAGGTTGAAGGTGATCGTCCACGCTTTTCCTGATTTTTTCAAGGGGGCCGAGAATTAGGGTAAGCGGGGTACGGAACTCGTGGGAAATGTTATTAAAAAACCGCGACTTTAACTGATCCAATTTCTCCAATTCCCGTCGCTGGGTCTCTTCAGCGATCAGCAATTGTTTATTCTTTTTATTACGATACATAAAAAACTGGAAGATCAATAAGGCGATCGCCAGTGCCCCAAGTGTACCCACTGCAAAAATATTTCGCCACAGTGTTCTCTTTTCATTTTCCTGCTGCAGGCCAATGATTTCTTTTTCCTGTTTTTCAGTATCATATTTTGCCTGGATCTCGGCCAGTTCCTTGTCTTTTCGGGTTTGAAACAGGCTGTCTGCAACTTCTTTGTGCAACTTGTAATATTCCAGGGACTTCCTGAAATTTCCCTTTTTCTCTTCCAGAACAGACAAATTCTTGTAGTTATGCCTGAGGGAGAAGTAATTGTTGTTATCAAGCCTTAATCGGAGCGATTTATTGAGGTAAAAAGAAGCGCTGTCTAATTGGTTGACAGAAAGGTAGGTCTGTCCCAAACTATTGCTGACCATCCCTAACATTGGTTGTGCTTCCGTAGCTTCGCTCAGCGTTTTGGCCTCCATAAAGTTTTGTATGGCCAGATCATACTTTTTTTCATACTGGTAAACCTCCCCCAGGTTGGCCAGCGATCTTATTAAACCAATGGGCGCTCTTAACAAACGATGCAGGTCTACTGAGCGCTTTAGATAAACCTGGGCGCTGTCATATTTATTCCAATCTATATAGGCTACACCAATATTATTGAATACCCTCGCCATACTCGACCTATCTTTCCCGTATTCATAGCCCTTTAAACTCTGGCGATAATATTCCAATGCTATTTCAAAATTACCCTTCTCTTCATGAAGTACACCCAGGGATAAATTAAATTTTGCCAACCCCCTGGTATCCCCTATGGCCTCTTTAATTGCCCTTCCCTTGGTAAAGTATTCCAGGGATTTTTCCTCATCTTTGATATCATCGTAATGGACTGCGATCCGATAATAAAGATTGGAAATATTTCTCCTATCCTCCAGGCGTTCATAGATCTGTAAACTTTTGTCGTAGTACTCAAGCGAGGTATCGTGATTATTCAGAACACCTTCCATCCTGCCATATTCCAGATAGCCCCTGGCAAGTGCCTCATCGTTGTCAAGTCGTTGCAGAATATCAATTCCCTTTTCAATAGCCTTTTTTGCCCCGGTATACCGGCCCAGTATTTTTTTGACTTCTCCTATAGCAATGTGGACCTTGCCAGTTAAAACCCCTGGATTCTCCTTCTCTGATATATCGAGGGCTGTTTTGAGCGTTAAGAGTGAAGCTTCGTA
>DATGCB010000451.1:0-2431 GCA_035312365.1 Eudoraea sp.
TGTACACTACCATGGGGTATCGGAAGCTCCGGAAAAAAGGACCGGTCACAGGGACCTGGGATGATCATGACTACGGGTTAAACGATGGGGGTGAAGCATATCCCTTAAAAAGACAGAGTCAGCAAGCTTTTCTTGATTTTATGGGGGTCCGCCAAGATCATCCCAGAAGGAAGAGGGAAGGTATTTATTCGGCCCACGAATATGAGGTGCCGAATGGCGCCGTTAAAGTAATAGCCCTGGACACCCGTTATTTCAGAACTTCTCTTACCCCCGATACAGGAACGGATACACCCTATAAACCAAATGCCTATGGTGAAGGCACTGTGTTAGGTGAAGCTCAGTGGAGGTGGTTGGAGGAGCAACTGCATAACTCGGGAGCGGATTTTAATGTAATCGTCAGCAGTATACAAGTCTTATCGAATAAACACGGTTTTGAAAGTTGGGGAAATTTTCCCCATGAGCGGGACCGGTTGATAAAATTGATCGGTACTTCAGGGGCGAGGGGGGTGATGATCTTATCCGGGGACCGTCATATTTCTGAATTTTCAAAGAGTACACCGGATGGACTTGACTATCCGCTGATCGATTTTACCAGCAGCGGACTTACCCATGCTTAACCAGATTTTGACGGGGAACAGAATCCCTACAGGGTCGGCCAGGTGGTGGCCACCCAAAGCTTTGGACTGGTAAAATTTGATATACAGTCAAGGGAAGTAACATTCAGGATTGTAGGTGACGGTGGGGTACGGTTGGGTGAATTATATCAGGCCTATTAGGTCTGAGGCGTAATTTTACCTGACTTCCGGGGGAGCCTGGTGCCCTGCGAACCTATGGGATATATACATTAAAATGGATTGAGGATGGTGTGGCCTGTGGTGAAAAAATAGTGAAATTCCGCGTATTTTTGTGGGTTGCTTTAAGAAAGTGTATTTTTGCCAAAATTTTTAGGGAATGACAGGAAACAGAACATTCACCATGATTAAGCCAGACGCTGTTGAAAATGGCCATATCGGCGCTATTTTGGAAAAAATTACGTCTGCCGGCTTTAAGATCATAGCAATGAAGTATTCGCAGATGAGCCGCAGGGACGCCCGGAAATTTTATGCCATTCACAGCGAGCGGCCATTTTTTGGAGAATTGGTGGAATTTATGACCAGGGGCCCCATTGTTTCTGCCATCCTTGAAAAAGAAAATGCCGTAGAAGACTTCAGGGCGCTCATCGGGGCAACCAATCCCGCGGAAGCTGCTGAGGGTACCATCCGAAAATTATACGCCAAAGACATTGGTGAAAATGCCGTGCACGGATCAGATAGTGATGAAAATGCCGTGATTGAGGGAGCCTTTCATTTTTCCGGCCGCGAAATTTATTGAGGAAAGAATGACCAAAGCAGGGGGTCGTAATGGCTTAAGCATTATCTCAAAACCAGATTCTTAACCAGATCTTTCCCCAGTTCTTCATTCAGCATAGCAATAATCCTGGACCGGCCATGACTTAGTTCTTCGCGCAGTACAGAGGAGGAAAGGGATATGTACAGGGTTTCATTTTTCAATTCTATCCCCGTAGTATAATTGTTTACACCATTACCCATCAATTTTTTCCAGGCCTCCTTAACATTTACCTTATCCATTCCTTGCTGTAGATGATGTTCGGAAATAAATTCCTGAAGCGCTTCACCAAGACTCAGATTGCTTTTTTTTCGCTTGATCATTTTTGGAAATTTCCGGGTTGAAACCGCTTATAATGATACCTAATATTTTCCTCATTTACAACTATCAATTCACTGTTTGATATAAATTCTATCTGCTCTTCCCACTCACTCATACCGTTATTATAACGGATCATAAATACCCCCCGGTTTTCGGCAATCTTAAAGAAGGCTGCATCATCAGAAGTGCTGTAAGTGCCATTTAAATTGGGCTGTACTTTTTTCCGGTACCCTTTTTCCCCGTCCCAAAACATAAAATCCACACTGGTATTTATCCCGTACTCCCTATGGCTGCCATCCGGGAATGCAACGCGTTCTATTTCCCAATACCCATTCAGGTGATCTAGATCAGTCCTATTTACCTTTTCTGCGCATCCCAGGGCGAAACAGGTCCATGCCAGCACCAATAATCCTTTCATGTTACAAGCTAAAGATTTTATAGGATTGATGGATAGTTTTCACCACGTTTTCCGTGCGTTCGGCATGGGTATCACTGATAAATATTTGCCCGAAATTATCAGAATCCACCAATTTGATAATATGGGCAACCCTGTTCTCGTCCAATTTATCAAAAATATCATCTAACAACAGGATCGGGGTAGTTCCTGCCTGATCTTTAAGGAGGTAGAATTGGGCAAATTTCAGGGCGATCAGAAATGACTTTTGTTGCCCCTGGCTTCCAAATTTTTTGATGGGATGCCCTTCTATTTCAAAAATTAAATCGT
>DATGCB010000452.1:0-3211 GCA_035312365.1 Eudoraea sp.
GGTCTCCCAGCCGTTTGCCCATCTGTACCGGGTACTGTCATTTGGATTGGTTTCCTCAAAATAGAAATCGATATCGTCATTTTCCAACATGGTAATCCCATAGGCAATTTTGCGGTCATGCCCCAGCAAAGGAAATGGCACCCCGGCTAAATGATAACCATATTTCTCATAAGCTGGTGTTGAAATATGTGCCTCGTACCAAACGGATGGCTGGGCAAATCCAATGTGCGGATCATTGGCCAGAATTACTTCCCCGTGTTTTGTCTTTTCCGGGCCGATGACCCAACTATTACTACCCACAAACTGCGGTACCGGAAGGCCATCCAGGGCATGCGCTACCATGGCGCCCATGCTGTTTTGGAGAGAATCCCGCTTTTTCCCGGGATAATTCCGAATGCGAACGGTTCCCGTATCCGTAATTACCTGCAGGTCCTTCAGGTATTCAGGGCCCAGTTTGTCATTTATTTCGGTAAGCAGCGGATCTGTCTTATGGGCCATGGCAAAACTAAAAGCCATATACCCCACAACATTGTAAATATCCCGGATAGAGAATGCTTCTTTTTCTAACCCGGTCAGATAGAACTCCACTGGCGTTGGACCTTCATCTACAAACTGATTGATCCCGTCCAGGTAGGCCCGGGAAAGTATGGAAGGCTGGCCATCCTTATCCAGGTTTGCCACGCTTTCCCTGCTTGCATCATCGATCCCGAGGGAAATAAAAAAACGATCCGTAGGCAGCAAATCTTTTCCAAAAACCTCAGACAACCCTCCCCTGGCCACCCTACGCAGCAATTCCATTTGCCAAAGCCGGTCCTGCGCGTGGACATATCCTAAAACCCTGAAGGCATCCTCTTCATTCTCCGCGTAAATATGTGGGATTCCATAAGCGTCGTAATACACCTCCGCTGTTTGAGAAAGCCCGGACAACTTCTTTTCACCGGCATAATCAGGTTTGAGGCTTTGAACCCCTATAAAGGCTGCCACGGCAAGAAGCCCGATAATACCAAGAAGGATCCATCCTAATTTTTTAAGCTTCTTCACATGATTGGCTTTGAAACCTAAAGATAGCGCTAATCAAAAGATAAAAAAAAGGATATATTCCCGGGGAACCTATCCCGGTGGATATTATTTCACCTTCAATAACATCTTCTCAGATGCCGTTGTTAATAAATAAAAAACAAGCGGCGTGCAATTTTTTTTATCTTTAAGTACCTATAATCAAAATCTTACACTATTATGAAAACACCCATTAAAACCACACGCCTGCTTGCCCTTTTCACGTGCCTCCTATTCGTATCCTGTTCCAGGGAGGAAAATTTATATGATGAACCTGTTCATGCGGTAAGTGCCAGGGCGTCAAAAAATACCGTTGGTCCCGAACTATCCGTTCCGGCGCTAAAAACCAGGCTGCCCAATGGCATCATGTTTAACGATTTTCCACTGGATCACAGGGCCGTGGTCGAGCCCAGTGAATGCGGTACAACCCCCTTTGATGATGTTATCGATGCTTCCATATCAGGTAACCTCGATGCTTTGGGTGCCGAATGGTTCGACCTGTATTCCCAGATGAATTTCTTATTTACCATTACAGACGAAAGCGCCCAATTCTTCGGGTCCCAAGGTCAATATACCAACCTTGTGAAGAAGATCACCCGAAGCCTTGAAAAATTTTGGGACATGCCTGATGAAGTTGCTGTGAGGGGGCAACACAACAGCACCCTGGATGACAAACAGAAAATCATAGATATTTTAAATTTTTGGTTCATTGTTGAGCCCGGGGAACCAGAATTCCTTGCAGATCTTTTCGTAGATTTTATCAATCCGCAATCTACCTTTTTAATTGAAACCCCTTTGCTGTCCTTTGACGGTTTTGCCATAGCACTTGACGGATTCCTGGGACAAGGGGATCTTATTGTCATTGGCGACGGATTGGTTGAATTGGCGTCTGAAGCAGGGGTACAGGATAAAGTGGTTTGGTATGGCATAATGGCCCATGAATGGGCGCACCAGGTTCAATTCAATAATTTTGATGACTGGTATCCCGATGGCCCTGCCGATAATGCACCTGAAGCCACGAGGACTACAGAACTGGAAGCCGACTTTTTTACAGGGTATTACCTGACACATAAAAAGGGGGCCGCGTATAACTGGCAGGGAGTTGAAGATTTTCTTGAATTGTTTTTTAACATTGGCGACTGTTCCTTTGAGAGTTCCGGGCATCACGGAACACCCCTGCAACGTATGGAGGCGGCAATACAGGGATTTCAGCTGGCTAAAAGAGCCCAAAAGAATGGACATATTCTAAGTCAGAATGAGGTCCACGAGGTTTTTCTAAATAAATTGCCGGGTATCATCGGAGTAGGCGAAGCGGCTTTCTTACAATAAAAAAATAAGTAAAAAAGAAATGGCAGAGCTACCGTTTACGGCATCTCATTGGTTCTTCAAAGCGGCAAGTGTTTTATATTTTTTAAGTCCGTTCTCAAGCCAGTTCCTATAACTCTCACTATCCGTATTCTGTACAGCACGACTCAGCAGCTCCAAATCGGGTGAGAGAAGCACATAATAAGGCTGTGATGCGGCACCAAAATTGAGGGTCTGGAAAGTACCCCATTTTTCGCCTACCGTATTGATGGTTTTTACCCTGCCCGAATCAAATTTAAAATCAAATTGTTCACTTTCCGGAAGTTCCTTTCGGTCGTCCACATACAGTGAGATCAACACATAATCTTCTTTGAGCAAAGGAAAGATGTCGGGTTCACTCCATACGTTTTCTTCCATTTTACGACAGTTCACGCAGGCCCATCCCGTAAAATCGAGTAAGATGGGTTTGTTTACTTCTCTCGCATGTGCCAACCCCTCGTCAAAGTCCTTAAAACAATCTATGCCAAGCGGGCAATCACTTTCCTGTTCAAAAATACTGTAGAAATCAGGCGGTGGAAAACCGCTCAAAAGCTTCAGGGGGGTAACCTTCAGCAGTCCCATCGTCAGGTAGATGGCAAATATTGCACTCAGTACACCTATACTCTTTCGGGTAAGCGATATTTTTTGTTTGCCGTTCCTGTAAAATCTGAAAAGTCCGAAAAGATATAATGCGAGAAGAATGGCCAATATAATCCAGATCGCCAAAAACAATTCGCGTTTTAACAAACCCCAGTTCCCAACCAAATCTGCATTGGATAAGAATTTCAGCGCAAGTCCCAATTCCAGAAAC
>DATGCB010000453.1:0-11176 GCA_035312365.1 Eudoraea sp.
ACTCATCGCCCACATACCAGGCAACAAATTGTCCCTCGGTAATTGCTGTCTGATCCTTTGCAAAATCTACGTAGATCCCGCTATCTATTTTATATAATGTCGCTCGCTGCAGCGGCTGCCGGTACCTGATGCGTGCCATCACTTCCATGGTTTGGTCCACCCCCAGGGAAAGGTCGGGTCTTACCCAGTGCAATTCGTCGTTTGCAACAAACAAAGTTTTTCGGTACAGGCCGGGATGTCTTTTTCCCTGCCCCGTGTAAATGATATTTTCTTTAACGTCGGTTTCAATAACGAATAAGGGTTCTTTGGTTCCCCCAACGTCCAGGCCCTTGCGCTGGCCTATTGTAAAATAATGTGCTCCCCTGTGCTCTCCAACCACCTTGCCATCTTCCATGCCATACACAGGTTTTGCGGCATGATAGGCCAGTTCCTGCACTTTGGAATCAAACCTGGGTTCAGGTTTTTTGTAAAGTGCCATGTCTGACGGGACTTCCACGATCACCCCCTTTTTTGGTTTCAGTTGCTGTTGCAGAAAGTCGGGCAGGCGTACTTTCCCGATAAAACAAAGTCCCTGCGAATCCTTTTTATCCGCTGTGATCAGATCTTTTGCTGCGGCGATCCGCCTCACCTCGGGTTTGGTCAGTTCCCCGATGGGAAATAAGGTTCTGGACAACTGTTCCTGGGAAAGCTGACATAAAAAATACGACTGATCTTTATTTCCATCCATGCCCGCGAGTAACTGATAGGTCACGGATCCGTCCGGGCTTGTTAATACCCCTTTCCTGCAATAGTGCCCGGTGGCAACATATTCGGCTCCCAATTGGAGCGCGATCTTCAGGAAGACATCGAATTTAATTTCCCGGTTACAAAGTACGTCCGGATTTGGAGTACGCCCTTTTTTGTATTCACTGAACAAATAATCCACAATGCGCTCTTTGTACTCCTTACTTAAATCAACGGTCTGATAGGGGATCCCAAGTTTTTCCGCGACCATAAGGGCGTCATTGCTGTCCTCCAGCCAGGGGCATTCCCTGGCAATAGTTACCCCTTCATCGTGCCAATTTTTCATAAAGAGGCCTATCACCTGATAACCCTGCTCTTTTAAGAGGTAGGCTGCTACGCTGGAATCTACTCCGCCTGAAAGTCCGACTACTACTTTTTGCTTTTCCATATCCGAACTGCAAAAATACAAAATTCAGCAGGAGGTTTTCTTCCAAAATTTGGCGTGAAATTTTTCAGACATCAAAATAGAATAGGTTAGCATACAAAATCGACCGCTTTACAACTATTCTTTTTTTTTGCCTGTTCAATTTTCCATATTCGTAGTCCCAAATCTTACCAAATATAATCCGCACCATGCTAAAAGCCCCGACCATCCGTCAGGGCTTTTTTTTATGAAATGTTATCTGTTGAAATTGTAAAAAATGAAGAGTACCTTATAATTAAATGATGGTCGTTCCAAGGGGTCCGCTGACCCATATCGCATTAAAAGAGGTCATCTTCTCCCGGTTTTTTTCTGTTGTTCGGCCTGCTCCATCATCTCACGCATTTTTCGCTGGAACTTGTTTTCCTTTTTTGGTTTTTTCTTATTCTCCTGGATCTGGGCGTGGATTTTTTCCTCATCAAGGATAAACTTCTTGATGGCCAGCATTATAAATATGGTAATAAGGTTCGATACGAAATAATAGAGGCTCAGACCACTGGCATAGTTGTTAAAAAATATCAACATAATAAGCGGGGACAAATACATGATAAACTTCATATTCGGCATTCCGGGCTGGGTCTGCATATTCTGCCCGGTGGTCATCATCATATAGAAGAAAATGGCGACAGATGCCAGAATAGGAAACAGACTTACATGATTGCCGTAAAAAGTTGATATCACGGGAATATTGGTTGACCACTCAAAAATGGTGTCATACGATGACAAATCCTCTGCCCACAAAAACTGCTTTTGCCGTAAAGCGAACGATGTTGGAAAGAACATAAAAAGGGCATAGAAGATCGGCAATTGAAGTAACGCCGGTATACACCCACTCATAGGACTTACCCCTGCCTTGTTATACAGCTTCATGGTCTCCTGCTGTTTCTTCATGGCGTTGTCCTTATACTTTTCCCCCAGTTCTGTGATCTCTGGTTTCAGCACCTTCATCTTTGCCTGTGACAAATAGGATTTATAGGTGACAGGAGACATCGCAAGGCGCACCAAAATGGTCATAACAACAATGGCCAGGCCGTAGGGCAGAAAGGAGCTCAGAAAACCATAAAATGGCGTAAATACATATTTATTGATCCATCCAAAGATTCCCCAGCCATAAGGTATGGAGTCCTCCAGGCCCAAATCCTCGTATTTTTTTAATACGTCAATATCGGTTGGACCATAATACCAATACATACTTTGAGACAATTCCCCCCCTTCTAACTGAATTGGCACAATACTGGCGTATTCCTTGGTAAACTTAGCCTCCTTGGATTCTTCTTCAACCAAATTTTTGGAACTGAGTTCCGCTTGCTCAAAGGGGGTTGAAGCAACTAAAATGGAGCTAAAAAAATGCTGCCGGTAAGAGAGCCACTTCACATCATCCTCCGTTTCCTCGTCGTCACTTGCTTCGGACAATTTACTTATTTTATCGTCCTCATAATTATAGGTCAGCCGTGTATACCGGTTCTCGTATTTAATGCTTTTGCTGTGACGTATCCCCCTTAATTGCCAATGTAACCGGATGGGCTGGCCGGGATTGATAACGCCATTCAGGCCCTGAGAGCGCAATGTGAAATCCACAAGGTAGTCGTCCGGTTTCATTTCATACCGATATTCCAAATATTGATTTGCAGAAATTTTAGCCTTCATGGAAAGCACCTGGTTACCTCCATTATCAGACATCGCGGGCTCAAAGTAGAGCTCTTCGGTATTCAGTACCCTGTTATCTGAAGTTGAGAAATTTATTCCGAAAGATGCGTTACCATCATTTACCAGGTAAACCGGAACAGCATCGTGCGTGACAAAATTCTTCATCCTGGCCTCAACGATCTGCCCGCCCTTATTGCTGATCTTAAGAATGACCACCTCATTTTCCAGGGTGGTTATACCTTCGGAGGCCGGGGTAAACCCAAAATCCCCAATCCTCTTTTTGTAATCGGCAAGTGCCGTGGAATCCCCGAGATCTATGGGAGTTGGTGTCAATACAGGAGCGGTAGCCGGAACTTCAGTTTCTTCTTTTGCTGCCTCTACCTGTTCCTGTTCAGCCTTTTGGGCAGCTACTTCTTCCGGGGTAGGTTGATTGGTGTAAAACCAAAAAATGAGGATTGCAAAGATCAGCAAAAAGCCGATTATTGAATTTATATCCAGTTTCTTTTCTTCCATCTATTTTTTATATTAAGACCTTTGCTGTTTACGGCGTCCCAACGGGTCTTCTTTTAAGTTGTCATTGATACCTGTCATTTTTTTGACCTGCATGCAGGGTTCAGGTCAACCAGGTGTTCAAAACAGGTTGCAAATATATGCCCAATTGTGCGGTTTATGCCAAACTGGCATTAGTTTGTTGTTTTTTGAATTGAAGTACGGCCTTTACAAATCCTACAAAAAGCGGGTGTGGATTGGCAACTGTGCTTTTGTATTCAGGGTGATATTGCACCCCGATGAACCAGGGATGTGACGGAAGTTCGATAATCTCTACGAGACCCGTGGCCGCGTTAATTCCCGAAGCAACCATTCCGGCTGCCTCCAGCTGTTCCTTATAATCGTTGTTGAGTTCGTAGCGATGGCGGTGCCTTTCTGAGATATCGGTTTGTCCGTGATACATCTTCCGGGCCAGGGTATCATCCAAAATATGGCAGTCCCAGGCACCCAGACGCATCGTACCCCCTTTATTGGTAATGTTTTTTTGCTCTTCCATCAGATCTATAACCGGATGAGGCGTATCCTCCATCATTTCGGTGGAATTGGCACCGTAAAGGCCCAACACATTCCTCGAATATTCAATGACGGCCATCTGCATCCCCAGGCATATCCCCAGGAAGGGTATCCCGTTTTCCCTTGCATATTGCACCGCACTTATTTTTCCTTCTATACCCCGCTCACCGAAACCGGGAGCTACCAAAATACCATCCAGGCCACGCATTTTCTGCTCAAAGTTTTTCGTTGTAATATGTTCCGAGTGAATGGAGCGTACATTAACCAGGACCTCATTCACCGCACCGGCATGGATAAATGATTCCTGAATGGATTTATAAGAATCCTGAAGTTCCACATACTTTCCGATAAGTCCTATGGTCACTTCGCTCTTCGGGTGCCTTAACCTGTGTAAAAATTCCTTCCACTGATCAAGATCCGGGGGAACACTGTCTGACAAGGCCAGTTTTTTCAGGGCCACTGTATCCAGGCCTTCTTCCTGTACCATGATGGGAACATCATATATGGTGGAGGCATCTATGGATTGGATAACTGCTTCCCTTTTTACATTACAAAAAAGCGCAAGTTTTTGTTTTATTTCATCAGAAATTTCATGTTCCGTCCTGCAAACCAGGATATCGGCCTTGATCCCACTCTCCATCAATGTTTTAACGGAGTGTTGGGTGGGTTTGGTCTTTAGTTCACCTGCGGCCGAAAGGTAGGGTACCAGGGTAAGGTGCACTACAATGGCATTGTTATCTCCCAGTTCCCACTGCAACTGGCGAACGGCTTCAATATAGGGAAGGGACTCTATGTCCCCCACAGTACCTCCGATTTCCGTGATCACAATATCGTATTCACCACTATTGCCCAAAATCTGTATGCGCTCCTTAATTTCGTTTGTAATGTGCGGTACTACCTGGACGGTTTTACCCAGAAATTCTCCTTTTCGTTCTTTTTCAATGACGCTCTGGTAAATTCGCCCGGTGGTGACATTGTTGGCCTGGGAAGTCCTCACATTCAAAAAGCGCTCATAATGGCCGAGGTCGAGATCGGTCTCAGCTCCGTCATCTGTAACATAACACTCTCCGTGCTCATAGGGATTCAAAGTGCCGGGATCCACATTTATATAGGGGTCCAGTTTTTGAATGGTCGTTTTGTAACCCCGTGCCTGTAGTAATTTGGCAAGTGAGGCGGCGATAATTCCTTTTCCAAGGGACGAAGTTACCCCTCCCGTAACGAAAATGTATTTGGTATCTGACATGCTGGGCTTCTTTGTTACGGGATCCAAAGATACAAATTGCGGCCCGAAATTACAGGGAATCCCCAGGAAAATCTTTTTGAATTTTTCTGAGAATCGATTCCAAACCGTTCATTTTAATTTCCAGCATCTGCTGCAAATGCCTTCCCAGCTTGCTATCCGGGAATCCCTTTTGCCGAAACCAGAGGAGGTATGCTTCCGGCAGATCGAGCAGGTAGTACCCCTTGTATTTCCCAAACGGCATTCGGCAGTGTACTAGTTCAATGAGCTGATCTTTATCGGGTTTCCACTCCATTTTAAAACTAAATAAATTATCTTTAGTTCACATTAAACACAAAGAAAATGAAACGCAGGTCTTTTATCAATACCTCAGCCGCCGCATCGGTGGGGTTACTGGCGTACAAAACAGGAAATGCAGCTCCCGCTGTGGCCACCACCAACGAACTCAAAGGGAATATTAACCACAGCGCCTGTTACTGGTGCTATAATTCCATCCCCCTGGATACCTTTCTCCAAAACCTTAAAAATCTGGGTGTTAAATCCATAGACCTTGTAGGGCCTGAAGACTTTCCATTACTAAAAAAGCACGGCATCCATGCATCGATGTGCTGGGGTGCCGGTAAAGGGATCGTTGAGGGCTGGAATGATCCCAACCTGCATGAGGAACTGATCACTGATTATATGGAAAAGATCCCGATTATTGCGGACGCGGGCTATACAAACCTTATTTGCTTTAGCGGCAACCGTAATGGCATGGATGATGACATTGGCCTGAAAAATTGCGTCAGGGGACTGGAACAGATCCTGCCGCTGGCAGAAAAACACGGGGTTGTGATCCAGATGGAATTGTTGAACTCCAAAGTAAATCACAAGGATTATATGTGTGACCATTCCGATTGGGGTATAGAGCTCTGCAAACAGCTGGATACCGACCATTTCAGATTACTGTACGACATTTATCACATGCAAATCATGGAAGGCGACGTCATCAGGACGATCCAGGATTATCATCAATACTTCGGGCACTATCATACCGGGGGCAATCCCGGGAGGAACGAAATAAATGACACACAGGAATTATTTTATCCGGCCATTATGCGGGCCATACTGGAAACTGGTTTTAAGGGGCATGTAGCCCAGGAGTTTATTCCAACCTGGGACGATAAGATTGCCGCATTAAAGGAAGGTGTTACCATTTGCGATGTTTAATTCCCCGACCCACTCTGTGATTTTGATGAAATAATGTGATTATTCTTCAAGGCTTCCGCAATTTTTTTATTCCAGAGAAACTGTTTTTCCCGGTCCCTCGAAAAATTGGTTTCATCGTCGTATAAATTCTGGAACTCGGCAAGTTCCTTATTGATCTGTCGATAGATGGCCCTGACCTCGGATTTTACATTTTTGGTAAATTTGGTCTCCTTCAGCAACTTCCGCATCTTGCGGGCAAATAATTCTGAAATATCAAAATGAAGCTGTTCATGGCCGAGGATAACCTCATCACAAATGGTCGGTTGATACCACGATTTGTTCGGATAGAAATACGTGCTGACCGTAAAATCCAATTCAAATGTCCCATCAGACTCCATGGTAGAAAACTGATAACTTATTCCACTGGCTGTTATGGCGGCCGCCCTGCCTGAAGATGAAGGGCTGCCTTTAAAGTCCGCCCAGCTAAGTCTATTCGCGGGATTCCACAAAATTGCTTCATACGCATCCTGGCCCCAGCAGGAGAGCCCAATGAAAAAAATAAAAAGGGAAATACAGCTTCGCATCACGTCGTTCTTTCCGTTCCGGATATTGAGGGATACCTTACAAACGTCTTTCTTACCCTTTTTTGTATACATCAGGAGCAATTTTCAGAACGCTTTGAGAATTGTAAGTTCCTTCAGGCCTCAGGATACGCTAAAGTTCCCAATAAAAGCTTATATCCATTTCTATATCAGGATGCAGGCTTTGAAATACCGGGCAGGTATTCGCCGTGCGCTCGAGTATTTTCCTGTGTTTCCCGGAAACATCGGAGGGGAGACTGAGTTTTACAACAATTCCGGATATCCTACGGGGATCGGCAGCCATTATTTTTGTGACCTCGGCGCTTGAATTCGCAAGTTCAATGTCAAGTCCTGTGGCCTTTATTCCCATGACGGTAAGCATACAACTGGCCAGCCCTGTGGCAACGGTATCTGTCGGCGAAAATGCCTCTCCCAGTCCCTTGTTGTCCACTGGGGCATCCGTAATAAAACTGTCGCCGGACCGCAGGTGCTTACAGCGGGTTCGCAGTGCTCCCAGATACGTTACTTTGGAAGTTACACTCATGGTTTTACCTCGGTTACGTGCATGCTGTCATACATCATGATGTAGGAGGCCGTATTAAAATAGCCGGAAGCCAGGTCCTTGCTATAATTAAATTTATTGCCCGTGTACTCGGTAACTCCAATGAGCTCGGAAGCCTCAAAAAGGTTCATTTTATAAGCCAGTTTTAACAAAAGGTCGTAGGTGAGATCAAAACCTCTGGTTGCATACCTGTCCGGGGTACTTCCCCACCGCCTCTGGTATTGCCTGACAAAACTATCATTTCCCGGTTCGCGGTAGGCCGAAGGGAAGGTAAAATTAAGATTTGAAAGATGCGTACCAGAAATAACATCATTTTCAAACGCCCGGTTCTTATTCGTGGTGAACATCCGCACTTTAATCTCTTCCGTGTTCGAGGAATTCAATATGGACGTTACGCTCGAGACCAATTTAAAATTATCACTTTCCAGGAAGATCCAGTTCTCCTGCTCCTCAGACAATAACTCCGTAAACGCTTCAATTTCAATGGAAATATTCTTTTCCTCTTCCTTCACTTCAATGATCTTTGCCTGCGGAAATTTTTCAACGATCTTAGTTGAGGACCCTATATTTAAGGTATCGGCTATAATGATAATATTTTGATCCGTGACCTGTGTTTCCATATACCTGAGCATATGCTCCCGTAAAACCTCGTCCGTAGGAATAGAAAAGAAAACGTTGTTTAAACTCGTCTCGCTCGTAGCCAGTATTGGGGCCACCACCGGGGTTTTAAACTGTGCGGCCTGCACCGCTACCTCCCGCACGGAATTCGGTTGCAATGGTCCAATTACTGCATTGTATTCAGCAAGGTTTTCCCGGAGCAAAATTTGCTTTGTTCTAGCAAGATTCAGTTGGGTGTCAAAGGTTTTGACATCGACGGATATCCCAAGCCGCGCCACAGAATCCAGGGCAACCATCGCCCCCGTGTATAATCCGAGGCTGTATTTTATATCGTTCCGGCTTTCCATGGCTTTTTTGGCATTTTCTTCATCGGAAAAATCAATTTTATCCAACCGAAAAGGCAACAGGAACAGCAACTTTGGCCTGAACTCCGTATGGATGCTGTCCAGTAAATTGATTTTGTCTAAAATCAGCGAATTCTTTACTTCGAGATCCACGGCTCTTTCCCTGGGCAGTTTTAAAACCATTCCGGCTTTCAGCCCCAGGGCCAGGTCAGGATTTAGATCCAAAAGTTCCCGATAGGTAATATTTAAATTCCTGGTAAGGGAATAAGTGGTTTGCCTGGGCTTTACTTCGTAGAATATGAAATTGTCGGTATTGACCTCACTGGTGTCTTCGGTTTTCTTCGGAAGCCGGATGACCATGCCCTCTTTTAGACCCCCGAGTTCTATGATCTCAGGGTTCAACCGCACAATCTGTTCCCCGGCTATGCCGTATTCCTTACCGAGGCTATACAGGGTCATTTTTGGGGGAACCGTATAGGATTCATATAACTGAACTTCCTGGGCATCAACGCTGCTCCCCGCAATCCTGGGAAGGAAAAGTTCCTGGCCAATGGCCAGATGATTGGTGGTTTTTGGAAGGTCGGGATTCAATTTGAGTAAGCTGTCAACGGTAATCCCGTATTTGTGTGCAATACTCCATCGCGTTTCCTTGGGAAGTACCTTGTATCTTTCAAAGTCCTCCAGGTTTATACTATCCTTAGGCGTTTCTTTAACCCTGAATTTCGGTATTTGAATCCGCATTCCTTTCTTTAACTGAACGGCATATAATTCCCTGTTATAGCGCTTTATATCTTCTTCGGTAATCTGGTACCGCTGTGCGATGCCATAAAGGGTTTCCCTTTTCCGTACCCGGTGTGATGAAAAACCTATGGGTTCTTCCCGGACCTCCTGTTTATTTTCCAGCGAATCCTTAGCCATCGCCAGCCCCGGAGGCGGTTGCGTTTCAGCTCCCCCGGCCGGGACGGGGATCACCAATACGGTATTGGGTGCAAGCTCATGGCCCTGCCCAAGCTGTTTATTGTATTTAAGGATGTTAAAAGGGGTTACCCTATATTGCCTGGCGATACTGGTCAGGGTTTCCCCCTCCTTAACCGTATGCGATTTAAATTGCTGGGCAGTTGCCTTGCAACTAACAAAGCACACCATCAGGAGTAGTGCAAGGCATTTTAATAAACTGTTCATAATCATTCCCATTCTATAGTTGCCGGGGGTTTGGAGCTAATGTCATAAACAACCCTATTAACCCCGGGGACTTTGTTTATTATATCGTTGGACGTTTTTTGTAAAAATTCATATGGCAAATTAACCCAATCTGCCGTCATCCCGTCCGTGCTTTCAACAGCACGTAAAGCTACACATTTTTCATAAGTACGTTCATCACCCATAACACCTACACTATGTACGGGCAAAAGCATGGCTCCGGCCTGCCATACCTTGTCATAAAGTCCCCATTCCCTCAATCCGCTGATAAAAATGGCATCGACCTCCTGCAATATAGCAACCTTCTCACGGGTAATATCACCCAGGATCCTGATCGCCAGTCCGGGACCCGGAAAGGGGTGACGGCCCAGACGTTCTTCACCTACATGCATACTGGCGCCCACCCGGCGTACTTCATCCTTGAACAACATTTTTAGTGGCTCCACCACATTCAGTTTCATGAAATCGGGCAGACCCCCAACATTGTGATGGCTTTTTATGGTCGCTGACGGGCCACCTGTAACGGAGACCGATTCTATGACATCCGGATAGATCGTTCCCTGGGCCAGCCATTTGACATCCTCCACCAGGTGGGCTTCGTCATCAAATACCTCAATAAAGACCCTTCCGATAATCTTTCGTTTTTCTTCCGGATCATCCTCCCCTTCCAGGGCGTCCAAAAAGCGTGCCGAAGCATCAACCCCCTTGACATTAAGTCCCATACCCTTGTACTGTTCCAGTACATCGTGGAATTCATTCTTTCTCAACAAGCCATTATTTACAAAAATGCAGTGCAAATGGGCGCCGATTGCCTTGTGCAGCAAAACGCCGGCCACTGTGGAGTCAACACCCCCTGAAAGCCCGAGGATGACTTTATCTCCCCCTAATTTTTGCCTTAGCGCCTCTACGGTGGTTTCCACGAAGGCCTCCGGAGTCCAGGTTTGTGCAATTCCCGCAATATGAACCAGGAAGTTTTCCAGGATCTGCTTCCCCTGTGTGGTGTGATAAACTTCGGGGTGAAACTGGATGCAATAGGTGTCTTCCCCCTCAAATTTAAATGCAGCGTGCTCTACATCGCTTGTACTGGCCAGGTGAATTGTATTATCAGGAAGTTTTTTTATAGTATCGGCATGACTCATCCACACCTGCGAACCATCGGTAATTTCATAGAAAAACGGTTCTTTACCCGAAATGGACGCAAGTCGGGCCCTCCCATATTCCCTGGTGTTGGATGCGGCAACCTCCCCCCCGTTAAAATGGGCCAGATATTGCGCTCCGTAACATATGCCGAGCAGGGGTATTTTGCCCTTTATTTTTGACAGGTCAGGGTGAGGGGCATCGTCTGCCCTTACAGAATAAGGGGATCCGGAAAGAATCACCGCCTTATATTCACCAAGGTCTTCAGGAAGGTTGTTATAGGGTTTAATTTCACAGAAAATATTCAGTTCCCGGACACGTCTGGCGATAAGTTGTGTGTACTGGGATCCGAAGTCGAGAATCAGGACGTTGTTTTGCATGGGCAAAAATAGT
>DATGCB010000454.1:0-5117 GCA_035312365.1 Eudoraea sp.
GTCACCCGTACCAAAGCCTCACCACTACCCTGGTCCTCTTCCTGTGCTTCGTTTACTTCTTCATTATCCTCCATTCAGAAAGATCCGTATTAATTTGGTTTATAATTGATTTTCTTCTACCAGATCAACTTCTACTTTAAGGTTGTTGATTATAAATTCCTGCCGATCCGGGGTATTTTTCCCCATATAGAATCTTAACAATTCTTCTATAGATAAGGCCTTATCGAGCATAACGGGCTCCAGGCGGATATCGTCCCCGATAAAATGTTTGAATTCTCCGGGGGAGATCTCCCCCAATCCTTTAAAACGGGTGATTTCCGGTTTACCCTTGAGCCTGGCAATGGCTTCCCGCTTTTCTTCAGGGCTGTAGCAATAATACGTATCCTTCTTATTACGGACCCTGAACAAAGGGGTTTGCAGGATATACAGATGATTTTCCTTGATCAGTTCAGGAAAGAACTGAAGAAAAAAAGTGATGAGCAGGAGTCGGATATGCATCCCGTCCACATCGGCATCTGTAGCGATTACAATATTGTTGTAGCGCAGATCTTCCATAGACTCTTCAATATTCAATGCAGCCTGTAAGAGGTTAAATTCTTCGTTCTCATATACGATCTTCTTTGTCATTCCATAAGAATTCAGCGGCTTCCCCCTAAGGCTGAAAACCGCCTGGGTATTTACATCCCGGGATTTTGTAATGGAGCCCGAGGCCGAATCCCCTTCCGTGATGAACAAGGTGCTGTCTAACCGCCTTTCGTTCTGCATATCTCCCAGATGAATCCTGCAATCCCTGAGTTTCTTGTTGTGAAGGCTGGCTTTTTTAGCCCTTTCCCGAGCCAGTTTTCGGATCCCGGATAATTCTTTGCGCTCCTTTTCCGCCATGACGATCTTCCGTTGGATCTTCTCTGCGGTGTCCGGGTTCTTATGCAAATAATTATCGAGTTGCTTCCCAACAAAATCATTGATATAGGTGCGTACGGTTGGCAGTTTCCCCCCCATATCAGTCGATCCCAGTTTGGTTTTGGTCTGACTTTCAAAAACAGGTTCCATCACTTTAATGGAAATGGCCGAGATGATGGACTTACGTATATCCGAGGCTTCATAGGCCTTGCCGTAAAAGTCCCTGATCGTTTTTACAACGGCCTCCCGGAAAGCCGATTGATGTGTACCGCCTTGTGTAGTGTGCTGCCCGTTTACAAAGGAATGATACTCTTCACTATACTGCGTTTTACTGTGCGTGATCGCTACCTCAATATCATCGCCTTTGAGGTGGATAATGGGATACAGCATATCATCAATACTATTGTTGTCCTCCAGGAGATCTTTCAGGCCATTTTCCGAATGGTATTTTTGACCGTTGAACAGGATGGTCAGTCCGGGGTTCAGGTAAACGTAGTTTTTAAGCAACCGCTCTACATACTCATTGCGGTACCGGTATTTTTTAAAGATATTCTCATCCGGGGTAAAAGTGATTTTGGTGCCTCGGCGCCTCGACGTTTCATCCAGTAATCCCTCTTTTTTTAGTTCCCCCAATGCAAATTCGGCGGATTTCGATTTGCCATCCCGGGTAGATTCCACCCTGAAAAACGAGGACAAGGCATTCACTGCTTTTGTGCCCACTCCATTAAGTCCAACCGATTTTTTAAATGCCCTGGTGTCGTATTTGCCTCCGGTATTCATTTTTGAAACCACATCGACTACCTTTCCCAGGGGAATGCCCCTGCCGTAGTCCCTTACGATCACCTTATCCCCCTGAATAGAGATCTCAATCGATTTTCCGGCCCCCATGACAAACTCATCGATCGCATTGTCAATGGTCTCTTTTAACAGAATATAGATCCCGTCATCCGCAGAGGAACCGTCACCCAGCTTTCCAATATACATCCCGGGACGGAGACGTATGTGTTCCTTCCAATCGAGCGATCGGATATTTTCCTCCGTATATTGCGATTGTGCCATAATTTAGGGGATTACCCCAGCTAATATAAAATTTCAGGGCAGAAATCAAAATGCAGACCAGGGAAAGTAATTAACAATAAAAATGGCCTATTGTTGATAGTACCGCTCTTTATTCGTTCTGGCTACCCCTTATTCAAACCGAAGTTGCATAAGGCTTTGTGGTAAGTATTTTAGAAAGTGTAGGGTTAAACATTAAAGCGAAAATGCATGACGTCCCCGTCCTTAACCACATAATCCTTCCCTTCTACCCTCATCTTACCGGCTTCTTTTACTCTGACCTCACTGCCATAGGTAACATAATCCTGATAGGCGATCACCTCTGCCCTTATGAACCCTTTTTCAAAATCGGTATGGATCACGCCGGCTGCCTGTGGAGCCGTTGCCCCTATGGGTATGGTCCATGCCCTCACTTCCTTCACCCCGGCGGTAAAATACGTCTCCATATTCAATAATTTGTAAGCACCCCGGATCAACCTGGCGGAACCTGGTTCGGTCAGGCCGAGATCTTCCAAAAACATCTGCCGCTCTTCAAAGGTTTCCAACTCCGTGATATCAGCTTCCATTCCTACGGCCAGGACAATTACTTCTGCATTCTCCTCTTTTACTGCCTCCTGCACCTTATCTACATAGGCATTTCCGGAAACGGCCGAGCCCTCATCGACATTGCAGACGTACATCACGGGTTTATCTGTGATCAGCTGCAATGGTTTTATGAAATCGCGGCGATCATCCCTTTCCATGCCAATTGCCCGTACAGAAATGCCTGCTTCCAGGCCGGTTTTTACTTTTAAGAGGGTCGCCTCTTCCTTTTGGGCTTCTTTATTCCCTGTTTTGGCAGCCCGCATTACCTTATCCAGTTTTTTTTCGATAGATTCCAGATCCTTCAGCTGCAACTCCATATCTATGGTCTCCTTATCCCTGATCGGGTCAATGGAACCATCGACATGAACAATATTATCATTGTCAAAACACCGCAATACGTGAAGAATGGCATCGGTCTCCCGGATATTTCCCAGGAACTGATTTCCCAATCCCTCTCCCTTACTGGCCCCTTTTACGAGCCCCGCAATATCAACGATCTCCACGGTAGCCGGTAACACCCGCTCAGGGTGAACCAGAGACTCTAATTTCTGCAGCCTGGGATCCGGTACATTGACCACCCCCAAATTAGGTTCAATAGTGCAAAAGGGGAAATTGGCACTTTGGGCCTTAGCATTGGATAAACAATTAAAAAGAGTGGATTTGCCAACATTGGGCAATCCTACGATACCTGCTTTCATTGGTGATTACATCTTTGATCCCTGCCTTTTCAGGCCGGAAGCATTTAGTTCCGGATTTAAAAAACTGGGCAAATATAGTGCTTCTAGTCCGTTATTCTGATGCAGATATCAGCTAATTAATATCACTTACCTTTGATGATTATGAAGCGGATTACACTTCAGGGGATCCTTTACGATGATAAATCGTCCTATTTAAAGGGGCCGGCCAAGGCACCCCCAATGATACGCAAAGCATACCACTGTGCTTCGGCAAATTACTACGCGGAAAATAGCCTTGAAATCCTACCGGAAATTTTTGATGACAAAGGAGATTTTCAAATAGAGGAATACTTTGATATTGAAAAAATCACATCAGATAACCTCCATAAAAAGCTTCCTATTATTACCCTGGGGGGTGACCACTCTGTAACTTATCCGATTGTCCGGGCCCTCCATATGGTATACGGTCCCTTGGAGCTATTGCATCTGGATGCCCATGGCGACCTGTACGCCATTTATGAAGGTGATCCGTATTCTCACGCCTGCCCCTTTGCCCGTATCATGGAAGAAGGTCTTGCTTCCGCTCTTCATCAGGTGGGGATAAGGACTTTCAATGCTCATCAGCGGGCACAAGCCAGAAAGTTTAATGTTCAGGTGATGGAAATGAGAGATTTTGATGTGGCCAAACTCCCGGAATTCAAGGCCCCGATTTATCTGTCCCTGGATATGGATGCCCTGGATCCCGCTTTTGCACCGGGGGTATCTCACCATGAGCCGGGTGGACTTAGTTCCCGTGAATTGTTGCACATCATTCAACAAATTAACGTACCTATTCTTGGCGCTGACATTGTTGAATACAACCCAAACCGGGACATCAATGATATGACGGCCATGGCAGCCGCCAAATTTTTAAAGGAAATTGCTGCGAAGATGCTGGAGAAACCAGTTGGGGAGTTCTGAAACCAAACCCGACCGATTTGCTGCCGGAAACTATTCCTGCGGGTGCATAAACCGCTGTTTTGCCAACAGGGTTTCCTCGGATTCCACATGATCCCCATCAGGAACACAACAGTCTACGGGGCATACAGCAGCACATTGAGGTTCCTCATGGAAGCCCATGCATTCGGTGCACTTATCGGGTACTATATAATAAATCTCGTCACTGACAGGCTCTTGTAGATTATCTGCATTTACCGCCTTCCCGTCGGGCAAGACCACATCCCCATTGAGGGATGTCCCGTCGTTATAACGCCATTCATCTGCTCCTTCATAGATTGCGGTGTTCGGACATTCCGGTTCACAAGCCCCACAATTTATACACTCATCGGTTATTACAATCGCCATAATTTTCTTTTTTTGCTGAACTCCGGTAAGGCTTCTTTGATTTTACCTGAACATCATTTGCTTTCACCTGTCAGCATGCATATTTTTGCACAAAGGTATACCCTATTCAAATCCTGTACAAATATAATGGCAGATCACGAGCAGAGATTACAAGCTTTTGTTAAACTGGGGAATTTCCTCAGCGAATATTGCAAATATTCCGGGGATCCCCCCGTTAATTTGCCTGAATTAAATCCGCTGTTTCCTGAACTGGATGAAAAAGTAGCATTCGCAGGTCACAAAAACGGCTGGTTTACGAAAGAAAACATCCTTTTTAGTTTTGAACATTGGGGCAGGATATTGACGGAAAAAAACCTGACCAACTGGCTTTCAGCGTATGATCTCAGCAGTAATGGCGCAATTCGGGTGGCCGTTATTATGGCGGGGAACATCCCTTTGGTTGGGTTTCACGATTTCCTGTCGGTACTGCTTACCGGTAACCGGGTACTTTGCAAGCTATCGTCCAATGATCCTGTTTTACTCCCTTTTCTGGGCGGTTTTTTGGAGGATATAAAT